>CANETO010000067.1 GCA_947440895.1 Planctomycetaceae bacterium
CACTAGCCATCAGGACACTTCGCAATTAGAACGGCATCGTCGTAGGGAATCCACGGGCCTGCTGATCAACGCCCGTTGCCCTACCCTGCGTTCTCCACCACCTCGCTCCCACCCCCGGCCGTCGCCCGGGCGAACCGGATGTCGAGCGTCCGCAGATACGTGTGCAGCCCGGCGTCCTGGATCGGCAGGATGTGGGCCGGAAAGCCCGACTCGTTGTGGTGGGAGTGCCAGAGGCCCGGCGGTGTTACAAACACTGAATGCGGCTGCCAGTCGAACCGCTCGCCATCCTTGATCCGGCCGTCGGCGCCGAGCGACGCGCCCACCATCGTGTAGCAGCCCGGCCTGGCATCGACGACCAGATCGACTGCCACCGACTGGTGCCGGTGCGGAGCCTGCACCGCAGCGACAGGCAGGCGGCCGAACATCGCCCAGATGATGTGTGTGATCGTCATCGTCTGCGGAAAGAGCTGGTTGCCGAGCAAAACACTCAGCCGGTTGGCATGGGCACTGGCAGGGTCACGGATGACGGTCTCAAGCGCCTCGTGGATCGACTCCCGCTTGTAGAGCGTGGGCAAAAACTTCCGCTTGGTCGCCTCAACGCCCAGATAGGCAAGCAGGGGCGCATCATGCACCCAGTAGATCGCGGCGTCGTCGCACGCCACGTGCATCGCCCGGCTCCCGGCCGGCAGCGTGAAGAGGTCGCCCGCCTGCCAGACGATCTCCGTGCCACCGGTCGCCGTCGCGGCCTCCTCCCCCACTCGCGTCGTGCCGGTGCCCCGCATTACGAAGAAGAGCTGGCTCGTGGCATTGGCATCGGTGATGATCGCATCGCCCGGACAGATATGGATAAAGTTAGCGCAGAGCCCAGGCGAGGTGGCCGGCCCGGGGCAGCCGAGGATCGCGCTATTGTCGAGTGGCACCGTCCGCGTGATCCCCTGCTCGTGCAGCTGGGCCGCGAACCGGGCTCCCGGAATCGCCCCCAGCGTGCCATCTGCGATCGGATTGGAGGCGTAGCGATAGTCGTGAAACCTGGCGGCCTCCGTCAGGCGGTCCGCAGGTGTGCGGTCATGAGATGGCTTCAGCATTATCGGGCTCCTTGATAGGGCATGATCAGACTCGAACGGCTCAATACACATCCTCGTGACGACCGATCGCGAGCAGTTCCACGACTTCAAGGGAGGGATCGGCCGTGGACCGGGCAAGCCGAAACACAATACGAATGTCGTATCCGCCGCTACAAGCCCATGATCCTTCAAGTTCAACCCTTAGCTTGTGTGTGCGGAGCCGCGGATCGAAAAGATCCGTCTCCATCAATTCGAGCGATGTTGCCACGGATTCCAACGCTTCGGGATGTCTTTTGAGGAATCGCTTCGCGGCCCGCATGAATGCTGGGGTCTGAACCAGCAGCCGATTCATGACGATAGGTCACGGGTCAGTTCGCCCATGAGATCGCGGGCCGTCGTGCGGCTGCCCTTGCCAGACGCCAGATCAGCCTCCGCCTCACGCACGTCTGCGATCAACTGCTGCCGCCGCAGAGCAGCCAGCCGCATGCGGACAACATCGACCAACTCCGCCTGCTGCTCTGGAGGAAGTTGACTAATCGCGTCAAGCAAGGCGTCGAAGGTGGGGATAGAAATCATGGGTAATCCCTTGTCGCGTGAGGAAAGCGGTCGCGCCAAAACCCTTTCTATTCTACGCAGCACATCGGTATCGAGAAACGGGTCTCCAAACTGATATAGTTGTTCAACCGCTTCGTGATTCTGGCTCTTGATCATCAATGCAGCGGATCTTATGGCTCCAGACAAAACCCTTGCGCCCCGGATCGTGTCGCTCCTGCCGGCTGCCACGGAGATCGCGGCGGCGCTGGGACTCCAGTCGAATCTCGTCGGACGGTCACACGAATGCGATGAGCCGGCCGGCGTGGCCAGTCTGCCCGCCCTGACGGCAGCCCGCATCGACGCCTCGGCCCCGAGCCGGGAGATTCATGACCAGGTGACGCAGATCGGCAGGACGCTCGGCGAAGCCGCCGCCACGCAAACGACCGCAGGCAGCGCCGCGGCCTGCGCCATTGGCACCTCCGCCGCCCTCTACTCGCTCGACATCGACACGCTCGCCAGCCTCAAGCCCGACCTCATCCTCACGCAGGCCGCCTGCGACGTCTGTGCAATCTCGGCGGCCGACGTCGAGGCCGCGGCGCGGAAGGCAGGCGTGAACACGCAGGTGCTGGCCCTCTCACCAGCCACGCTCGCCGACCTGCTCTCCGACATTCTGGCCGTCGGCAGGGCCACGGGCCGGCTCGCCCAGGCGCGGGACGTGGTGGCCCGCCTGCGGGCGCGGATCGCCTCCTTGGCCTGCCGTGTGGATACGTTCTCCGACCGGCCCCGTGTCGCCGTGATCGAGTGGCTCGACCCGCCGATGGCCGCGGGCAACTGGGTGCCCGAGATGGTGCGACTGGCCGGCGGGAAAGATCTGTTCGGCGCGGCAGGCAGCCACTCGCACTGGATCACCTGGGACGACGTCGCCGCGGGCGATCCCGACATCGTGATCCTCGTGCCCTGTGGGTTCACCCTCGATCGCGTGGTCGCCGAGGCGGGCACAGCGGCCGTGCAGCCGCATCTCGCGAGGCTACGCGCCTACCGCGAGGGCAACATCGTCGCCGTCGACGGCCATCATCTCTTCAACCGGCCCGGGCCAAGGCTCGTCGATTCGCTCGAAGTGCTGGCCGAGATCCTGCACCCAGGACGGTTCGGTTTCGCGGCAACGCAACGGTTCGCCCAGCGACTCTTCTCCCCGCCTACCTGAGGTCCTCGGGCTTCACGCCCTTTTTGAAGCCGTCGCCCCTGAATGGCAGGGGCTCGAAGGTGCCCACAATATTCACGTTCGCCGTCGGCGGAATCTGGCCCTCGAGCCCCGTCGCCCAGTAACAGGCGTTCACGAGCATCCGCCGCGTGCCGGTGCTCACCAGGTCGGTCGACGAGCCCATGGTGGTCGTAAACACGCGGCCGGTCGGGCCGCCGCCCACACTATAGGTCTTCACCCACGCCACCGGCATCATCGGATTGTTCTTCTTGGCATCTTCTCCCTCAACGACCGGCGATCCCGGCGTCATGCCCTCGAGCACCTGCCCGAGCACGAGCGGCTGGCAGTCGCCCGGGAGCGGCAGGCGAACGGTATAGACATCGGTATCGCCCCAGATGTCCCCCTCGCCGATGCCGCGGAGAATCGGATGATCCTTGGCCGCGGGGACGATCAGGCCTCGGGTGCTCTCCTGACCGTGATGCCCGTGATGGTTGATCCACGTCTCGCCAAGCACCTGTCGGCCAAAGCCCTGCGGCATGGTATCGCCCATCTGATTCCAGCCGTAGTGTGCGTAGGCACGGTCCTTCGGAATGTTGAAGGCGTGAGTCGCCGTCCGCATGCCGATCACCGGCTTGCCAGTTTTGAGGTAGTCGTCGATCTCCTTCATCTGCGCATCGGGGAGATTACGAAACCGCGTGGCGATCACCATCAGGTCGGCCTTTCGAAGTGATTCGACGCCAGGAATGTTGTCGGATTGGTTGGGGTTGATCTCACCCGTGGCCGGATCGATCGCATAGAGCACCGTGCAGCTGAAGCCGTGGTGCTTGGCCAGGATTTTTGCCAGTTGCGTGAGCCCCTCCTCGCTGCGGTATTCCTCGTCGCCGCTGATGAGCACGACCTGCTTGCCCTTCCCCGGTCCCTCGCCCCCTTCCACCACGAGCCACGGGTCGGCAGCTCCTGCATGGGAAGCCACCAGGGCGGCAGCGCAGGCAAGCAGGAAGAGCGCAGCGGAATAGAGACGGATCATGGACAGGCTCCTTCGGGGATAGGCAATAGAACTAACTTAAAATACCGCGTACCACATGCCCATGCACATCGGTGAGCCGGAAGTCGCGGCCCTGGTAGCGGAAGGTGAGTCGCTCGTGGTCGAGGCCGAGGCAGTGCAGGATGGTGGCCTGCAGGTCGTGCACATGCACCTCGTCCCGCGCGACATGAAAGCCCAGTTCATCGGTCTCACCGTAGCTGATGCCCCCCTTCACGCCACCGCCGGCGAGCCACATCGTGAAGGCGTTGGGATGGTGGTCGCGGCCCATCGAACGGCCGAGCACGGCGCTGGCCTCCACCATCGGCGTGCGGCCAAACTCACCGCCCCAGACGACGAGCGTGCTGTCGAGCATGCCGCGACGCTTGAGATCAGCGACGAGCGCAGCGCTCGCCCGATCGGTCGTCGCGCAGTTGTTCTTCACGTTGCCCGCGACGTCGGAGTGACCATCCCAGCCCTCGTGATAGATCGTCACGAACCGCACGCCCCGCTCCACCAGCCGCCGGGCGATCAGGCAGGCCCGCGCGAAGCTCGCCTCCTCGGCCTTGCAGCCATAGAGGCCGAGCGTCTCGGCCGATTCATCGGCGAGATTCATCAGGTCAGGTGCCGACGTCTGCAGCCGATGGGCCATCTCGTAGCTGGCGATCCGGGTCGCGATCTCGGGATCGCCGTCGGCCAGGAGCCGCCGCCGGTTGAGCGCCGACACGACGTCCAGCGTATCGCCCGCCAGCCGCCGGTCGGCGCCGTCGGGCGACTGCACGTTGAGAATCGGTGGACCACCGTTACGAAACCGCGTGCCCGTATAGACGCTCGGCAGGAAGCCGCTCGACCAGGTGGCTGCGCCGCCGCTGACGCCTCCGCCCGTGCTCATCACGACGAAGGCCGGCAACTGATCGCTCTCACTGCCCAGGCCATACGTCACCCACGAGCCGAGGCTCGGCCGGCCCGGCTGGGCGAAGCCGCAGTTCATGAAGATCTGTGCCGGCGCATGATTGAACTGGTCGGTGCGGCAGCTCTTCACGATCGCGATATCGTCGACCACCGTGGCGAGGTGCGGCAGCACCTCCGAGAGTTCAGCTCCGCACTGGCCGTGCCGTGAAAACCGAAACCGCGGCCCAAGCACGGCCGCATCCGGCCGGATGAACGCATACCGCTGCCCGCCGATCACCTCCGGCGGAATCGGCTTCCCCTCGATCGCCGCCAGCTTCGGCTTATGGTCGAACAGGTCGAGCTGGCTCGGCGCCCCCGCCATGAAGAGCTGGATCACGGCCTTGGCCTTGCCGGGAAAATGCGGCGGACGGACCGTGAGCGGAGCCTCTGGGATGACGCTGCCGCGTGCCGAAGCAGCCCGACCAAGCGTGTCGGCCAACAGCCCGGCTAGCGCCATCTTGCCGACGCCGACGCCGCACTGCTCGAAGAAGTGCCGCCGTGTGATGTCGAGGAGGTTCATGCTAGTGCCTACCTTTTTACAACCGCTTCATCGAGGTTCATCACCGCCCGGGCCGTGAGCATCCAGGCAGCCAGCTCCACTGCGTCGGCACCGTTCCCGGCCGGCGCCGCGGCAGAGTCTCCGGCCAGCTTCGCGGCATCGAGTTCCCCCGCCGCCAGCCGCCGCCGCTGCGTGTAAAGAAAGTCGGTGATCGCCCGCAGCTCGTCGGCATCGAACTCCCGCGCGAGCACCCGGCGGGCCAGCCCGCGAAGCCTGGTCGCGTCATCGCCACCGGCCACGAGCGCCATCTTCCCAAGCGACTGGGCCACCTCCACAAACATCGGGTCGTTTAAGAGCGTGAGCGCCTGGAGCGCCGAGTTGGAGACCTCACGGCGGGCGATGCAGGCCTCGCCGCTGGGCCCGTCGAACGTGGTCGTAAACGCGAACGGCGCCGTCCGCTTCTGATAGGTGTAGATGCTGCGACGAAAACGGTCCTCGCCGGCACTCGCCTGCCACTTGGCTCCCCCATAAGCCGACTCCGTCACGCCATCTGGCTGTGGCGGCCGCACGCCGGGGCCATACATCTTCGCTGACAAGAGTCCCGCCGCCGACAAGGCCGAATCCCGGATCACCTCAGCCTCCAGGCGAACCCGAGGGCCACGCGCCAGAAGCGCGTTCTTCGGATCCCGCTCGACCAAGGCCTCTGGCGCCTCCGACGCCTGCCGATAGGTGGCGCTCGTGACCAGCAGCCGATGCAGACGCTTCATCGACCAGCCCATGCCGCCGCTATCGGCATCGGCCATGAATATGGTCGCCAGCCAGTCGAGCAGCTGCGGGTGGCTCGGCGGCTCGCTCTGAAAGCCAAAATCTTCGACCGTCGCCACCAGGCCACGGCCGAAGAGCGTCTGCCACTGCCGGTTGACCGTGACCCGGGCGGTCAGAGGGTTGTCGACCGAGACGAGCCACTTCGCAAGCGTTAGCCGGTTGGCGGGTGAGCCCGACGGCAACTGCGGCAGGAACGACGGCACCGCTGCCGGCACCTCCTGCTTCGGCTGCGTGTACTCACCTCGATGGTGGAGGAATGTCTTTCGTGGATTGTCGGCAGGCCGCTCCTGCAGCACGAGCGTCGTCTGACCGCCGCGGAGGCTGTTCTCAAGGTCTCGGATCTGTTTGACCGGCTCGGCCAGCTCCGGCGCACTGGCGAGGAAGCGACGGAACACCCGCTCCTGCTCGGCGGCCGACCGCTGATCCGGAGGCGCGGCTAGCGCCGCCTCGACGTCGGCCGCGTGGCCTCGCGTCTCCGCATTTTCTGCAGCCGTGACCGAGAGCCGGAAGCAGCCGAGCGGGCAGGCGTAGTGCCGTTCGAATCGCATGGTCAGCGTCAGCGGTGTGCCGGGAGCCAGCGTCTCAGCCAGTTGGAACACCGCCGCATGGGCCCTGCCCTGTTCGCCATTGGTGTTCCAGCCGCTCGACATCTCGCCATCGATCGCCTTGGCAGCAGTGCTCTCGACCTTGCTCTCAACCTTGCTCTTGGCCGCCATGCCGCTGAATGAGTCGGTCGCATGCGTCAGCGTCAGCCGTTTCCCATTCGCTGTTGCCTCAAGCTCCGACAAGAAGAAATCCCCCTTCGGCCCCTCATAGAAACACATGCCGGGTCCATGATCGGGAAGGCTCTCGTCGGGCAGCACCTCCAGACGCACGGCCCTGACTGACTGCGGCGATGGAGGCAGGTCGATCGTGTAGACGTCGCTTTTCGTGCTGTCGCCGCTGCCGAGAATCGAGCCATCGTCGCGGACGACGAGGTGCGGCATGCTGGTGGTGAGCGTTGTCGGCCGCTGAATCGTCCAGGCCACGGCCTGAGCCGACTCCTCGCGGTTCCACGCCTCGAACCGCTCCGCGAGCGACACCACCCGCTTCGCCTCGGCGGCGGGTGTCTGCTGGCTGGGCTCGCCCGATCCGGCCGCCGCCACCTGCTCTGCCTCCGCAGCCGCTGGCACGGGCCACTTGGTCGGCAACTCTGCCCACAGGCTGTCGATCCGACGCACTGTCTCGCTCTGCTGCCGATCGCGGTCGGCATTCGGAATCCGCCACTCGGGCTCATTGGCGTTGTTGAGTAAAGCCATCAAAGAGAAGTAGTCGGTGTGCAGGATCGGATCGAACTTGTGCGTGTGGCACTGGGCGCAGGCGGTGGTGAGGCCCAGCCAGGTCGTGCCGGTCGTGCCCACACGGTCGACCATGGCGAGGTAGCGAAACTCGAGCGGATCGATCCCGCCCTCCTCGTTGAGCATCGTGTTGCGGTGGAAGCCAGTGGCGATGACGTCGTCAGGCGTGGCACCGGGCAAGAGGTCACCGGCAATCTGCCGGATGGTGAACTGGTCGAACGGCATGTCGTCGTTCAGGGCACGGATCACCCAGTCGCGATAGGGCCAGATCTGGCGGTCGCGGTCCTTCTCATAGCCATTGGTGTCGGCGTATCGCGCGAGATCGAGCCACCGTCGCGCCCACCGCTCGCCGTAGCGGGGGCTCGCCAGCAGCCTGTCCACGAGCCTTTCATACGCATCGGGCGACGTATCGGCGAGGAATGCGTCGAGTTCGGCCAAGGTCGGCGGCAGGCCGACAAGGTCGAGATGCACGCGTCTGCAGAGCGTGGCCCGATCGGCCTCGGGGCTGGGCGTGAGGCCCTCCTCCTCGAGCCGCGCCAGCACGAACCGGTCGATCTCGTTCTTCGGCCAGGCGGTGTTCTTCACCATTGGAAGCTCCGGTCGGACGGGCTTCACAAACGCCCAGTGCGGCCGGTATTCCGCGCCGGCGGCGATCCAATCGGTGAGGATCTGCCGCTCGCGGTCGGTGAGCACGACCTTCGCGTGCGGCGGCGGCATGACGAGGTCGGGGTCGGTGCTCGTGATCCGGGCAATCAGTTCACTGTCGTCGGGATGGCCC
>CANETO010000068.1 GCA_947440895.1 Planctomycetaceae bacterium
AAGGCACGAACGGTGCAGGGCACCTGGATGGTGGCATTCGTCTTCCGTGGAGCTGCAGTCGAGACGGTCGTCCCACGCCGCGGCCGCGATCCCCGCCGCCGGCGCCCCATCCCATCCTCATCGTCGCCCCGGGGCTCCGAGACACGCTTGCGATTGAGTTGACGCTGCTCCCGACCACCCAGCAGGTCGTCGGGCTTCCCTGTCCCTGTATGAGGCCTGGCAACCACCGTCCGACGCGGACGGCCACCCGGTTCCGTAGAGGGCGGGGGGGCCGTACCGGCACCACCGGCCACACCGCCCCGGAGACCAAGACCGCCACCCGGTCGCGGACGCGGTGTTTCCGCCTGACGCTGCTCGTGCTTCCGCATGTGTTCCGCGAGCGGCTTGGCGCCGCCGGCCTTGGCACTGCGAATGGCATCGAGCGGAAGCTTGACATCCGGCTTTTGCGCCGCCGGTTCCTGCGACACGCGGGCCACGGGCGCCCGCCCGGCCGCGGGCAGGGGCGGTAGTTTGAACGCGGGCCTCGGCACTGGCTTGCTTCCATCGCCCGCCGGCCTCAAGCCAGCAGGCCGCGGCCGTGGCTCCGTGGACGATTTGGCAGGCTGCATCTCCAGCGGCTTGCCCCGCGCGGCGACACCGGCAGGGGCAATGTAGTCTTCCCTCTTGAGCGTTCCCGGCGATCTCGGGGCGGCGGCGGGAGCAGCGGGAGCCGCAGGCTTGGATGCGGCCGGCGCAGCCACTTGGCCAGCACTGGGGGGGGCAGCGGCGGGACGTTCAGGTGGCCGTGACTTTCCGGCGATGAACTCCTTGAGTTTGGCAACCTCTTCGTCCGACATACTCGCCAGCGCAGAGCCCTTGTCTTGAATGCCCGCGCGGGTGCACAGATCGACCAGCTCTTTGCTGTCGATCTTCAATTCTTTCGAAAGTGTGTAGATGCGAACCGCCACGCAAACGCCTCCGCGCCGGAGTATCCCGGCCACCAGCCCTCAGATCCAATTCCGACACCAGCCCGAGCCCTCGAACCGCGCCACCGCCGATCACGATTCAGCCGGCGGCACCGCCTCCGCAGGGGCAGCATCCGCCGTCAATGCAGCCTCGGCGGCATCCGCATCCGCCGTCGCCTTCGCAACCCTGTCCTGCTCACGCTGCTTGCGTCGCTCGTCGGCCGCGGCCACCTCCGCCATCGAAGCCCGCTTTTCGGCCTCGGAGACGATGGCATCGACCGCCTCAGCCGAGAGGCCACCCATTTCCATGAGATCGTCGGGCTCGATCACCGACAGGTCGTCATAGGAGAGGAAGCCCTCACCCACCAGCCGCTCGGCGACGGATTCATCCAGACCCTCGATCGACGAAAAGCCCGTCACGGCCCGCTCGATCTGCTGGTCGAGTTCTTCGCGGGTCATGATCTCGATATCCCAGCCGCAGAGCTTACTCGCGAGCCGGACATTCTGACCGCGCCGGCCAATGGCCAGCGACAGCTGATCCTCCCGCACGAGCACGATCCCCCGTCCGAGCATCTGGCAGAGGATCACCTCGTCCACCTCCGCTGGCTGCAGGGCATTGGGGACGAGCACCTGCAGATCCTCGCTCCAGCGGACAATGTCGATCCGCTCGCCGCCGAGTTCCTCAACGATATTCTTGATTCTGTTGCCCCGCACGCCCACGCACGCGCCGACACAGTCGATACGGTTGTCCGAACTGATCACCGCCACCTTGCTGCGATAGCCAGGCTCGCGGGAAATCGCCCGGATTTCGATCACACCGTCGGCGATCTCGGGAATCTCCTGTTCGAATAACCGCTGCACCAACTGGGGGCGGATCCGCGACAGGATGATCTTCACGCGGCTGCCGACCTTCCTGACCTCGAAGATCGTTGCCCGGATCCGCTCGTTGGCATGATAGCTCTCGCCAGGAATCTGCTCGCTCCGAGGCAGGATGGCCTCCGTGGCCCCCAGCGTCACCGAGGCGGTGGCGCCTTCGACCCGCGTCACCATCCCAGAAACCATCTGTCCGACCTGCTCTTCGAACTCGTCGTGGATGGCATCCCGCTCGGCTTCCCGAATCTTCTGGATGATCACCTGCTTGGCAGTCTGAGCCCCGATCCGTCCGGAGAGTTCGGCGGTGTCGATCTCGGCACCGTCATGGGTTCCAGTCAGCCGGCCAGTGACGCGGTCGATGGCGATCGTGATCTGCGCAGTCTCACCGTATTGCCTGGAGAGGGCGGTGACGAGGGCCGCCTCGATCGCCTGGAACACGACCTCTTTATCGATGTTTTTGTCGCGATGAATGGCATCGACGATTCGCAGGATTTCTTCTGGCTTCATGGATTTCTCAAACGAA
Source organism: Planctomycetaceae bacterium (assembly GCA_947440895.1). Lineage (GTDB taxonomy): Bacteria > Planctomycetota > Planctomycetia > Pirellulales > UBA1268 > CAMCQY01. The sequence goes on from CANETO010000068.1 coordinate 2,341, forward strand.
CGCTCGGGCGACTCTCGTGCGACGCGGTCAGGGCGGACTGACGGACCGTATAGCGGGCACTGAGTCTGCCGCCCCCTCCTGCCATCAGGAGACGGACGATCCAAACTTCAGCCCGGCCTGCGGCCCAGCAGTTCACCGTCATGCCCAGAGATGGCAAAGCCAACCGCCTGGCAGTTGCAGCACTGCCAGCAAAGCCGACGCCATGAAACATGGGCGCCGAAACACCCGATGGTGTTTGGAACAGAATCCGCGATACGAGCAGCCTCTGAAGACGTGACGCAACCCGTGAAAGTTACGGCACATGCGGAAAACTGTCAAGGAGCCAGGCCCCTGATCACGACCGATCCGGCCTGCCCCTGCGGGGTGACCGCCGACGAAATGAAGACGTTTCCGGACGGATCGCCGCGTCGAGCCGGCCGGACCTGGCAGTCAGGGTCGGGCTCCTCGAAATTGAGGAGTGGAAAGAGTTCCCCCTCACGAATCGCCAGCAGACTGGCAATGCATTCGACCAGCCCGCTCCCCCCCCCGAGATTGCCGAAGTGGCTTTTGGCCGCCACGGTCGGAATCGTCGCCAGGGCCGCCCCGAGGACCTCACGGAGCGCCGCGGCCTCCTCGCGATCCCCAGCCACCGTGCTCGCCCCGTGGGCGTGAATGTGCGAGAGATCGGGGGCATCGACACGGGCCATCGAGACCGCCCGCTGCATCGCGAGCGTCAAGGCCCTCTGCTTGAGACCGACCCCTCCGGCCAAGCCCGCATTCCGAGCGGCGTGCCCGATGATCTCGCCATGGATCTCCGCCCCCCGCGCCCTGGCGTGCTCCAGTTCCTCGAGAATCAGCACGGCAGCCCCCTCACCCAGCACCATGCCCTTACGGAGGCGGTCGAACGGACGGCTCCAGCGGGTCGGGTCGGTCACGGCTGAGGCGTTGTCTGCAGCTTCCTCGAGCGCCACCTGCTCGCTCTGCAGGGCGTGCACCGTCTTCATGGGATGGACGCGGGTGCCGGTGGCGCCCACGACCATCATGTCGGCGGCCCCCCGCTGGATCGTGACCGTGGCTTCCCCGAGCGCCAGATGCCCACTTGCCTCACGAAGCGTGAGGGAATTGCTGGGGCCACGCAGGTCGTTGTAGATGGCGATGTGACTGGCAGGCATGTTCGGCAGGTATTTCAGCAGCCAGAGAGGCGTGAGTTGCGGCATCCCGTCGGAGGCCCACCGATCGAATTCGAAGGCGCCGTCGTCTCCCCGGCACTTGGCCACGCTGGCGGTGAAATCCTCGGGCAGCGTGAGCATGTAGTCCGACCCAAACACGCAGCCAAACCGCTCGGGCTGCACGCCGCCGGCGGGTGCCCGGGAGGCGAAGAGGCCGCTGTGATGCAGCGCCCGTTGGGCGGCGGCCACTGCCATTTGGCTCTCGCGGCACATCACCTTGAGCCCCTTGCGGATCGCCTTCTTTCGCTCGCCATCGAGCGGTCCGAAGTTGTCGATGTCGCCCGTGAAAGCGCGGGCCTCGGCGGCATGGTGCAGCGGCAGCCCGGAGCACGGAAACGATTCCAGCGGTCCGACGCCGCTGCGGCCTTCGATCAGCCCGGCCCAGAGATCCTCGAGTGAGAGGCCAAGCGGACAGACAACTCCCATCCCGGTGATCACGACGCGGCGGCCTGGTGCGGCACTCATGGCATGCTTCCTGCTGGCTACTGGGTGAATCGACGTTTTCAATGACATTCTGGCTCATGCCGGACGGCGTCCGGAGCATGCATCATGGCGAGTCGGTGAGCCTTGGCTCCACCACCACCACGACATCCGTCCGCTTGGCGTCGGAGAACAGCCCCGGCGAGCCTGCCTTATTCTGCCCCGGGACCGGCCATGGCACCAAGCCGAGACCGATCACGAGCGTGCTGTTCGCCGGCCAGCGAAACCGCTCGCCGATCCGTACGGCCGACATCTGGGGCACCTCGATCGGCACCCGTCGACCATCGGCGGCCGGTGGCGTCATGCCGACCTGGGCCATGCGTTCGATCTGGTCGATCCGGCAGCGGATCACCGCCTCGACGGCCGTGCCGTCGCGTGCCATGAGCGGCTGGACATCGATCGCCATTCCCTCGTCGCAGCTGCCCGCCACCGGCTGCCAGCCCGGGCCGGCGACCGCGATATCCTGCACATACTCCCGTTTGCGGCCCCCGGTGAGCACCGCCGGGACGCCGTTTGCCGCCAACACTGCTCCCGTGGGCAATTCCTCGCAGTCGCCACGCGAGCGGAGGCGGGCCACCAGCACTGCGGCCTCCTCCCGCGACAGGATCCAGGCCTGAACCCCGGGCGTGGCGGCAGGAATCGGCCTGAGCATTGGTCGCATGTCATTCCGCCAGGCTGGGCTGCCCACTCCCAGCACGCGGACGGAAAACCGGTGCGGCGTGGCGGCATCAGCCACGAACCGCTCGACGATCTCCTCCACGCGGACCTGCATCTCGGGGGTGTGGAAGCAGCGTAGCGCCGATGCGCTTACGGAGAGCGAGGCGACCGTCTCACCGTGCCATTGCGGAGACCCCGTCTCCTGTAGCACCCAATCGACGACGTGCCGCTGGCTGCCGGCTCCAGCCTGCTCGACATACGGACCGATGTCGTAGGTTTTCCAGATCTGCCCATCGTCGGCCGGAAGCTGCGCGTGGAGAGGCTCGGCCCCCACCATGAAGGCTGCCGCCACGATCAGCACGCCGGCCAGATACGCTCGGTTGGCAAGGACCATGGCCGCTCATCCTTCAGACACCCGAGGCTTCGACACCACGCGGGCCTCGACACTCGGCCGGCGAGGTGCCCAGGCTGGCAGCGTGTTCTCGCTACGACAACCGGCCCAACACGAGACTGGCATTATGACCACCGAATCCGAAGCTGTTCGACATCGCCACGCTCACGTTCGCATCGCGGGCGACGTTTGGCGTGTAGTCGAGGTCGCAGTCGGGATCGGGATTCTCGAGGTTGATCGTGGGCGCGATCACGCCACGGAGCAGGGTCAGGGCACAGACGACCAGTTCGATCCCGCCGCTCGCCCCGAGCGTATGCCCCAGTTGGCTCTTTGTGCTGGAGATCGCCAGCCGCCCAGCATGGTCACCGAACACCCGTTTCACGGCCAGTGTCTCGGCTTTGTCGCCCAGTGGCGTGCTGGTGCCATGCGCGTTGACGTACTGCACACGGTCAGCATTCAGGCCGGCATCGGCGAGGGCCATGGCCATGGCCCTCGCGGCCCCGCGGCCCTCCACGTCAGGCTGGGTGATATGGCCGGCATCGCCGCTGGCCCCGTAGCCCATCAGTTCGCCATAGATGCGGGCACCCCGCCTACGGGCATGCTCCAACTCCTCCAACACGACAACTCCCGCCCCCTCCGCGAGCACGAAACCGTCTCGATCCCTGTCGAACGGCCGGCTGGCTTGCTGCGGAGCCTCCCCACGCACCGACAGCGCCCGCATGTTTTGAAACCCGGCGAGCCCCATCGGCGTCAGTGCGGCCTCGCTGCCACCGGCGATCATCACGTCGGCATCGCCGTACTGGATGGCCCGGAGGGCGTCACCGATCGAACTCGAGGCACTGGCGCACGCAGTCGCAATCGTGTAGTTCGGCCCCTGCACGCCAAACATGCTGGAGACGTGACCGCTTCCCGAATTCGCCATCAACTTGGGGATCGTGAAGGGGGAGACCTTGTCGATGCCCTTGGTCAACAGGCGTTCATGCTGCGTCTCAAACTCCGAGAGCCCGCCGATCCCCGAGCCGATCACCACGCCGCAGCAGAATGGGTCTTCTTTCGAAAAATCGATGCCGGAGTCGGCGACGGCATCGGCGGCAGCCGCCATGGCAAACTGCGTGAAGCGGTCGAGCCGCCGCAATTCCTTCGAACTGGCGATGTTTTCCTCTTCCGGATTCCAGGGCACCTGGCCCGCAAACTGAACCCGGAACGCCGTGACGTCGAACAGCGTGATCGGTCCCACGCCGCTGTCACCGCGCAGAAGGCGATCCCAGAAGGTTTCAACCGATCGGCCTAACGCGGTGACGACACCCAGCCCCGTCACCACGACGCGTCGCTTCATGCCGCCTACTGCTCGGAGGAAAGGTGGGGATCAGGCCTGATGCTTCTCGATGAACTCGACCGCCTGGCCGACCGTCTGGATCTTCTCAGCCGCATCATCGGGAATATTCATCTCGAACTCTTCTTCGAGTTCCATGACCAGCTCAACCGTGTCGAGCGAGTCGGCTCCGAGGTCGTTGATAAACGACGTCTCAGCGGTGATCTGTTCCTTGCTGACACCCAATTGGGAAGCGACGATGTCGATCACGCGTTCTTGAACTGAAGCCACCTTATAGATCCTCCTGACAACCGAACACGAAAAACCACCTGACCTGAACAGCCTGTGCCACCTGTGACGGCGATGACTTCCAGGGGTTCCGGAAGATATAACCGCTGCCGACCAGAAATGTCCATACCGGGCAAATCGCACCACCACCGCCTTCCCCCGACAGGTTCTCGGCGAATTTCTGGGAATGCGCCCATTGTCCGACCGCGATCAGCCGATCAGCCCGCCGTCCACCACAATGACCTGCCCCGTGATGTAGGCAGATGAGGGGGCGGCCAAAAAGAGCACTGCCTCGGCGATTTCCCAGGCCTCGCCGAGCCGTTTGGCGGGCACCCGCTTTTTGACCTCGTCGAGCAGGGCAGGGCCGAGCGCCGCCGTCATGTCGCTGGCGATGAACCCGGGCGCGACCGCATTGACCGTCACCTTCCGGCCGGCCAGTTCCTTGGAAACGGTCCTCGTCAGGCCGACGAGCCCAGCTTTGGACGCGGAGTAGTTGGCCTGGCCTGGGTTGCCGATCAACCCGGAAACACTGGCGACATTGATGATTCTTCCATACCGCTGCTGCATCATCGGCCGGCTCGCGGCCCGCATGAAGAGGAACGGACCGCGGAGGTTGGTGGTGAGCACCTCGTCCCACTCCTCGTCGCTCATCCGGGGCAGGAGGGTATCCCGGGTCACACCAGCGTTATTGACGAGAATGTCGATCCGGCCGAGTTTTTCGACGACCTGCTCCACCACCGCGGCCACCGCCTCGCCCTTGGACACGTCACAGGGGAGTTCCATCGCCGTGCCACCGGCAGCGCGGATGCCCGCCGCCACTTCGGCCAGTTTGCCGACATTTCTCGCCACCAGAGCGACAGACGCCCCCGCGGCAGCCAATGCCTCAGCAATTGCCCGGCCCAGCCCCTGCGAGGCACCGGTGACCAGCGCCACCTGCCCGGAAAGATCCACCTGCAGCCGCTTCGGACCAGAACTCGGCGCCGTGCCCGCGGAAGTCGGAGTGGCATGGGCTGATGATGCGGGCTGTTTGCTGCTCTCGGTCATGGTGTGGCTCCCTGGCCGTGCGGAAATTGGATCGTTCGAGAAAGGTTGCGGAAAAACGGGAAGGCATCTGTCTCAAGTGCCTGAATTCAAGTCCGTGGCCATGTCGGCATCGCGTTACTCAGGAACTCCGGAGCAGGCCAGACTGCGGTCGATTCGCTTGAGCAGGCCGCGGAGCACGCGGCCGGGGCCGACCTCGCAGAGGGTACGAACGCCTGTCGACAACAGATAGTCCATCGATGCGTGCCATTCGACGACACCACAGACCTGCCGGGCCAGCAGACTGCGGATTTCATCGGGATCGGCATGGGGCCGGGCATCGACATTGCTGATGACCGGAATGCGTGGCGACCGGATGGTTGTCTCCGCAAGCGCGGCGGCCAGCGTGTCGACGGCCTCCTGCATGAGCACGGTGTGAAAAGCACCGGCCACCTCGAGCCGCACGCACT
>CANETO010000069.1 GCA_947440895.1 Planctomycetaceae bacterium
CGAACGTTCCGGTTGGCATGGACTGCGAAGTAGATGCCGCCGGTATCGGCGCAGAGTTTCGAAAGGCTGAAGGGCCCGAAGCCCGAGTCGATCGCCTCGTCGGCGAATCGCCCCGAGCGAATAGGAACCACTTCGGGATAGAGCGTTTCCGGTCCCTGCTCCACCACGGCCCACTGAACGTCCTGGTCATACTTGGAGTCAAACTCGACGAACTTGAACGTCACGTCCTTCATCCCGAAAGGGGCCGGCACGCCGACAACGTAGACCGGGATGCCGAGGGATCGGCAGAGCGCAGCGGTCTTGTCGGCCTCGTTCTGGTCATTGCCCACCTCGTCGGTGAACACGACGATCATCACGTTTTTCCTGGGAGCCCTGCGAAACACACGTGCCTCGTTGGCGGCGCTTTGAATCGCGGTGAAGGTCATCTCGATGCCGGAATCATCAACCGGGATCGAGCCGATCGCCGTCACGACGGCAGAGGCGTCGGCGGTGGCCTTCGTGACCAGCGTCGGAGTCTGGCCATAGGCGATGACCATATTCTTGAGGTCGGGCCGGTGCGTGGGCGAGCGGTTGACACCGAGCTCTTCGAACACCCGCTCCAGGCGGGCGGCGATCTCTTTTCGCTGACCTGCCAGGCTCACCGACTGATCAAAGACCCAGCACACGACCGTGGCATTCTGGTCGAGAGATGCGGCGATTTCTCCCGTCAGACGGTCCACGGCCCCCATCGCCCCGGTCGCCGCCACGCCGGCGGCCCCCTTGACGACGACGGTGTCATCGAGCACTGCCGCGGTGGGAAGCACGTCGAGAGGTTCGGGGCTGATCGTGTCTCCCGCGATCAGTTCCATTTCGATCGGAACCACGGACTCGTCGGCGAGCGCGGGCCCTAGGGAGAGCGCGATGCCCATGCCGTCCCGATCGCCGGCGTTGCCGACCTCGTCCTCTTGCTCATCCGTGACCACCAACTCTCGCGGCGCATCAAGCATCTCCTGATCGGCTTCCTGTGGCTGCACGATCGTGATCGAAGGAGCGGATCGAGAGGGCTCATGCAGGGCGATCATCGCCATCGACACGAGCACCACGACGTGGATGAGGAGGCTGATCAGCCACGCGGGAGCCGGGCCGCTGAGGGGCCGTTTTTCTACGCCGATGGATCGCGGCCACCCGCGTCGGCTGGAATTCCGGAGGTGTGCCAAAAGTCCCATGGGAGGGCCTCGTTGCAGCGGCAGGGAATCCCCTGCCACCAATCGACTCATAAATCATAGCTTTTTTGAGGCGTATTTGCCACAACTGAAGCTGTTCTCGCCGCCCTTTCCCCTCATGGCTTTGGGAATCATTCTGATGTTCGCCTCCGGAAGGTTACCGATGCAGGTGCTTGGTCGCCTCTGCCTGACTGCTCCGCTGTTGCTTGCATCCGCACTCGAAGGCCGGGCGGCCGAGGTCGCGACAGAACACACCGTGGAAGAGTTGCGGCTGGAGACCTCCGATGGCATTCGAATCGCCGCCTGGTATTACCCGGCCGCAGAGGATGCCACAACCAACGCCACTGTGATCCTCATCCACGACCTCGAGGGCTCGCACACGACGGTCGACAATCTCGCCCGATCACTGCAGCGAGCGGGCCATGCCGTCGTCGCCCCCGATCTCCGTGGCCACGGCGCCAGCGGCCTTCGTTCCGGCGGTGCCAGAGGCGATACCGCAGATCCCCGCCTGCTCAGAAAGGCCGATCTTGAGGCGATAGCCGCCTCGTCGGGGGGGAGTCACCGCGGTCAGGCGGCCATCCGGGGAGAGATCGAGGCTGTGCGTGGCTGGATCAAGGAGAAATCGGAGGCCGGCTCACTCAATATCGACCGGCTCTGTGTCGTAGGCTGTGGCCTCGGTGCCACGCTTGCGTCCATGTGGACGGCGGCCGACTGGAATTGGCCGCCGACCACGAGCGGGCCGCAGGGCCGGCAGGTGCGGGCGCTGGCGCTGATCAGTCCTGTCTGGGCGACGAAGGGGGTCTCGATGTCGTTGCCCCTGAAGAGCGATGCAATCCAGCACACGGTCCCCATCATGGTGCTTGCTGGGAAGAATGATCGCGACGCCATTCGGCTGTTCGATCAACTCAAGCGATTCCGGCCCAACGCCTGGTTCCAGCAACGCGTCGAACCGCCTGCTGAGAAAGCTCGGAATCCTGTGGCCGCCACCGATGCCACGGTCTTTTTTATTGAGACCGAGACCAGCCTGAAAGGTGACGATCTGGCCAATGATCCGGCATTCAACGTTGCCAGTACGATCAAGATTTTCATCGACCTGGCTCAGGCTCACACGCCCGAGTAGCGGACGACTCTCTCCCCGGTCGGTAAGCAGCCTTGTGTCAGGGCAGCCGGAGTTCACTGCCGGGCACAAGCAGGTCAGGGTTCCGCACGCGATCCCGATTGGCCTGCCAGATCCGGGTCGCCATCGCGCGGTCGCCGTACAACCGAAAGGCGATCGACTCAAGTGAGTCGCCCTCGCCCACCCGCACGCTGTCTGGTCTGGCTGGTTGCACAGCCACTGCGGCCCCAAATCGGGAGGAACCTGCCGCTGGCATCGCGGCTGATGACTCGGAAATCGGTCCCTGCAGCCACGGAGACTCCGGCGGACCGCTGCCGACTGCCAACGGGTCTGCTTCCCGACGTGCAGCCACCGCAGCAGTCGTGATGGAACGGTCGCTGCCCTGAGCGGCGAAGGTTGGCTCGATTGCCAGGCTGGAAGCCACGCCCTGCGCTCCCAATGCCGACGGCAGAGTCCACGTCGGGGGCAGGAGCAACGACAGGCCGATGGGAAGCAGCTGTGGATCGGTGAGTCGATCCCTGTTGGCCGACCAAATGGCGCTCGCGGCACCTGCATGACCGTAGACTCTGAGAGCGATTCCGGTGAGGTCGTCCCCATCACGAACCACATACTCCGTCGCGGTGGCTTGCTGCTGAAACGGTTGGCTCGCGGGCGCAGGCTGCCTGACGACATCATGAACCGCCCATCCGGCCGAAAGCGGGGGTGGCGCATGCCCATCCAGCAGGGGCGGTGGCGGAATATCGACGGTGGAGCGGTAGGTGCTGTCGAGCGGCGGAGCCGCCGGCGAAAGATCGAGTCCCGACGCTGGGAGCGGAACCGGTGGAGACGGCGGCTCAGACGCAGGTGCAACGTGGTCGCCACCCGCCAGCGGAACGCCTTGCGGCCCCGGCATGTCCGCGGCCCTGTGGTCGGGGATCGCATGCCCCCCCATGCCCGTTATCGGGGACGACGCGGCCGACTGCGGGGCCGACGTCGGGACGCCCACCGATTCGACCGTGCCTTCCGCGTTCGGGCGGGCAGCGACCACAGCCGCCGCAAACGGCTGGACGAGGGCTACCGCTGCTGCCAGCATCCCCATGCCGAGGAAAAACCGCACCGTGTGCAGGAATTGCGCCATGCCTGTCCCTTTCCGGCTGGCCCTCCGTCAACATCAGGGCCGCTCCAGAAAAGTATGCGCCGCCAATGACGGTCGGGCTGTTGCCACCCTTGGCCATCGTCATCCCCCGCGCCCCCTCGGACGTCAGGGCCGGCATTCCCGGCAAGGCTTTCCAAGACCGGTCGGGCTCTACGCAGACAATTGCGGCTTCGACCGGGATGTCTGCTGCTCCCGTCGTGCAGCGGAAGCCCCCTCTTGCAGCCAGAGGACCAGCGGCGCGGCGATGTAGATCGTGCTGTAGGTGCCGGTGATGATGCCCACCAGCATCGTAAACGCAAAGGCATGGATGCCCTGACCACCGAACAGATACAGGATCAACGTGGCCAGGAACGCCGTGCCCGAGGTGAGGATCGTGCGGCTCAACGTCTGATTGACCGCCTTGTCGATCATGGCCGCAGTCACATACGCACTCTTCCCCCGCAGTTCGCGGAGTCGGTCGAAGATCACGATCGTGTCGTTGATTGAAAAACCGACAATCGTCAGGAGCGCTGCCACCACGTCGAGGCTGATCTTGAAATCGTCGATCAGCGCCCACCCCATGAACCGGCTCACGTAGGTGCTGAAGGCGAGGCAGGCCACAGCCACGAGCACGTCGTGAATCAGCGCCACCACGGCAGCCAGACCGAACGCGACGTTCTGGAACCGCAGCCACACATAGAGCACGATCATCAGCAGGCTTGCCAGCAGGGCGTAGAGTGCCGTGATCTTGGTGCTCCCGGCCACCTTGCCACCGATCGAATTGGCGGAGAGATAGACCGGAGTCTCCGAGAGTTTCTTCGCCACCCGCTCCACCACCCGCTGGGCGGCGGCTGCGTCGAGCGACGTGGAAAGGGCCCAGTTGCGATAGGCCTTGGTGCGGCTGCTCACGCCCTTTGTCGGCGACGCATCCGGCTCCAACTCAAATGGGGCGTCCGCCATTCCCTCGGCCTGCAGGGCATCCTGGATGGTGGCCCGCAGCGTCGGGAGGTTGATCTTTTCCGGAAAGTCGAGAGCCACGGTCGTCGGCAATGCTCCGGACTCCGCCGCTGGCTTGTCCGCACCGGCAGTCGACGAGATCTCTCCAAACCCCATGGAGTAGGTGGCGAGTCTGCCGGGAAACACTTCCCGGAGCGTCCGCTCCACCTGATCGTCATCGCGGACCGACGTGTCGATCTTGTAGCGGGTGTCGGGGGCTATATCGGCTCCGCTCACGGCGCTCACCGCCACGTTGGGCAGCCCAGCGACGGCCTTGCGCACCTCCGCCACATCGAGTGCCTGATCGGGCTTCAAGGCCACCTGCACACTCGTGCCGCCCGTGAAGTCGATATCAAACAGGCCTTGGCCCCGCTGCGCCGCAGCTGCCAATCCCAGCAGGATAAAGGCCAGCGAACCGATGATCGCCGGCCGCACCCAGCGGACGAACTCGAAGTTGCTCTGTCCGAAGAACTTGGCCATCGACAGCCGCCGCAGCCAGCCGTTCCGCTCGGACAGGTCGAACGCCACCCGGGAACAGAAGACCGCCGTGAACAGGTTCAGCACGAGACCGAGGATGAGCGTGACGGCGAATCCCTTCAGCTGGTCGGTGCCCATCGCAAACAGCACGAATGCCGTGATCAAAGTCGTGAGGTTGGAGTCAACGATCGTGGAGAATGCCCGGGCGAAGCCGTTACGGATTGCCGTACGGACACCCGCTCCCCGCTCCGTCTCCTCACGCATGCGCTCGTAGATGAGCACGTTGGCGTCGACCGCCATGCCAACGGAGAGCACGAGACCGGCCAGGCCAGCCAGCGTGAACGCCGCCTTGAGCGAGATCATCAGTGCCACGACGAGCAGGATGTTGAGGAGCACCGCAAGATCGGCGATGAAACCTGAGAAGCGATAGTAGGCGAGCATGAAGGCGAGCACCACGATCGTTGCCAGCAGCATGGCGCGGGCACCGGAACGGATCGTGTCGGCGCCCAGCTGCGGGCTGATCTTCTGCTCGCTGATCGGCTCACTCACGAGGGCGGCCGGCAGGCTGCCGGCATTCAAAACGCCTACGAGAAACTCGACGTCCGACTGCTTGAAGCTGCCCGTGATCTGGCCGTCGCCAGAGATCGCGCTTTGGATCGTCGGCGCCGACAGCAGCGTGTCGTCGAGCAGAATGCCCAGCCGGCTCTTGAGCCGGTTGGCGGGATCCGGGAGGTTCTGGCCGGTCAGCGTGCCAAACAGCGCTGCACCGGACGAGTTGAACGAGAAATTGACGCACGGCTGCAGTTCACTGTCATAGCTCGACGAGGCCCGTGTGAGATAGCCACCCGTGACATTGAATCGGTCGAGCACGACCAGCACCTCGACACGGCCGTCGGGCATGGTGCGGGTGACGAGACCGCCATCCTGAGCCGGATTGATCTTGGCGGTATCGAGCTGCACCCAGCGGCCGATCTGCCGTCCACCCTCGTTCACGGTCGTGCCGGGAGAGCGGCCGGCCAGTTCGATCACCTGCTTGTGGCGGGGATCTTCCGGGTTGGCCGTGATCCTGAATTCGAGCACGCCGGCGCTCGAGACGACCCGTTTGATGAGATCGACCTCCGATTGGTCGACTTCGGGCACGATCACTTCCAATTGATCGAGGCCGTAGCGACGGACGGTCACTTCCTTCTGGCCGCCCGGATTCACGCGACGGCTCACCGCCGCCACCAGCTTGTCCATGTCGACGGCCGCAGCCCGCCCAGCCACGTCGTATTCCAGATCGATGGCATCGGCACCTGCCCGCCGACCGGCCAGCCGCACGCGTGCGTCGCCGAAGTCGAGCTGATCGACACCCTTGAGAAAGGACTCCCGCGCCGCAGCATCAGCCGTGTCGAGGCGGACGGCGATCCGGTTGTCGGCCATGCGGGAAACTGTTCCCTTGCGGCCATCCTGACTGGCGAGCAGCTGCTCGATCCTGCCGACGCAGTCATCGATTTGTCCGGCTGCCTGCCGCGACGCATCGACTTCGTAGACGAGGATCACGCCCCCCTTGAGGTCGATGCCGAGCCGGGGTGGCCAGCCGAGCCAGGTGATGACGGCCCCTGCCGTGAGCGCCACCAGCACGGTGGCCAGACGGCCCCACATATCGGAGGCACGCAACTGCTTCGCGAGCAGCCATGAGAGCAGCGTCGGCACGGCGACGGTGAGCAGTGTCATGCCCCAGACTGCCCATGGCTCCCGCCACCACGGCGCTGCCGACAGGTCGACCGCGGGAACGGTAGCGGCCGACGCCGCCAGATCGGCGGCCTGGGCAAACAACTGGATGGCGATGGGGAAACTGTTCATGCCGCTCTCATTTCAGGGTTCAGGGGAAGAACTGTCGCCGAGCACCTTGGCAATACTCGACACCGTGACGGCAATCTTCACATTGCCCGCCTCATCGACCCGCAGCGTCACGCGATCGGCCTCGCGATCGACATTTGCCACGGTGCCATAGATGCCGGACGTCGTGATGACGCGGTCGTTTTTCTTGAGTCCGGAGAGCAGGTCCTGGTGCCGCCTCGCGCGTTCGCGCTCCGGCCGATAGAGCAATAACCAGGCCACGAGCACGATCATCGCCATCGGTAGATAGGTGATGAGCATTTCCAGCGGGCCGGGAGGGAGCGGCGCAGCAGCGGCCGCAACCAGATGGACTGCGAACAGGGCTGAGGGCTCAGGCTGCATGGAAACTCCGACAAAGGGTGGAATGACCCCGGGTCGGGCCATTCAGCAGATCCGCAAATGTAGTGCGACGCGCGCCTGACGGACAAGCCCGACATGCCATTCGCTGGCCACGGCGAAGGGCCGGCGGGGAACCGGCCACCCGGGACGCTTTTCTCACCCGTGGATCGAACCGGCGGAATCCGCGGCCGGTTCGAGTCGCGACACGAGCTCGCGGCAGACCGCCTCGAAGCGGCCGGCGATCACACCTTCGCGGAGGCGGGCCACCAGCCGCTGGTAGAACGTGAGGTTGTGGATCGAGGCCAGGATCGGCCCCAGCATCTCCCCAGCCAGGAACAAATGCCGGAGATAACTGCGGCTGTGCCGGCAGGCGAGGCAGGGACAGCCCGCCTCGAGTGGGCGGGGGTCGGTGGCGTGCTTCGCGTTCCGCAGGCGGAGCTGCCCGTCGAAGGTATACACCAGCGAGTTGCGGCCGCAGCGGGTGGGCAGAACACAGTCAAACATGTCGATACCGGCGGACACGGCGGCGATGATGTCGCGCGGCTGGCCGACCCCCATGAGATACCGCGGCCGGTCGGATGGCAGGTGCGGAGTGGTCGCCCGGAGCGTGGCATCCATCGCGTCAGGCCCCTCCCCGACCGACAGCCCGCCCACCGCGTAGCCATCGAAGCCGAGTCCGCGGAGCCTCACCGCACTCTCCTCCCGCAGGTCGGGTTCAAGACCACCCTGCACGATGCCGAAGAGCGCCTGATCCGCGCGGAGATGCGACGCCAGGCAGCGCTCCGCCCACCGCAGCGAACGCTGCATGGCGTCGGCCACGACCTCGCGGGTGGCGGGCAAGGCCACCACGTGATCCAGCTGCAGCGCCACATCGGCCCCGATGCGTTCCTGGATCCGCATCGACACCTCCGGCGAAAGCTCCACCGGGCTGCCG
>CANETO010000070.1 GCA_947440895.1 Planctomycetaceae bacterium
GCGGGATCGGCGTGGCCTTGAGACCGGGATCGGGCACCTGCACCACGCCCTCAGGCGTCTGAACCATCCGCACCGACGGATCGGTGATCACGTCCTGCCCAGTGATGATCTCCGCGGGCACCTGGCAGTAGGCGAGCGTGACGTCGTCGTTGGCGCCCATCTGCTGGAGCACCACGAACACGAACACGTTCGCCACCAGCAGCGCGATCGTCACAAACGGAAAAATCGTACGGTCCGAATTATCGTCGCCAACTGGAAAGACCATTCAAGATCCCCTGAAACCACAGATCGTAAAGCCGCCGCTCCACATACCAAGTGTCCTGGACGAACTGTCCGGAAACGTCGCAGGTGCCGGTCGGGCAAACCATGGTAAAGCCGCGGTATCGTAACCGACCTGACCGGCCCCTGCATGGCGGCTGGACATCCGCCCGCCTTGGGACGATATTACCCGACGCAGGGGCAGACGGTATCAGTAGCATGGAAGGCACACCCATGAACCGCTCCCTCTCTCTGCGTCGATTGACCCCTGTGTCTCATGGCGCTCGGCCACGTTCCACGGTCGCTCGCAGCCGTCGTTCCACGACATGCGCGGTGGAACTTCTCGAATCGCGGCTGACGATGTCGGCTGACGTTGCCGCAACCGCCCTTAGGCAGATTGAATGGCATGGTCAGGCCGCTGCTGCGCGGTCCGACGCCTGGATCGTGCGGGCCCCCGCGACGGCGGCCGCAACCGGCTGGAACCTCGCCCCAACCTGGCACACCGCCGCCCTGGGCGAGGGCTTCTATGCGCTTACCACGCCCGGAGCATCGACACAGGACGTGCTCGGCTGGGCGGCCCGGACCAGCGGTGTGAGCTATGTGGAGCCTGATTTCGTCATCGCTTCCAGCGCCATCCCGAACGATCCCTCGCTGGGTCAACTCTGGGGGCTCAACAACGTGGGCCAAGCAGGCGGTGTGACCGACGTCGACATCGACGCTCCGGAAGCATGGAACACGACAACCGGTTCCCGCAGCGTGGTCGTCGCCATCATCGATACCGGCATGGACTCCAAACACCCGGACCTCGCCGCGAACGCCTGGCGGAACCCCGGCGAGGTGGCCGGCGACGGCATCGACAACGACCAAAACGGCTTCGTCGATGACGTCGGTGGCTGGGACTTCGCCAATAACGACGCGAACCCCATGGATGACAATGGGCACGGCACGCATGTGGCGGGCACCATCGGCGCGGTGGGCAACAACGCCAGGGGCGTGGTGGGTGTGAGCTGGCAGGTCTCGCTCATGCCGCTCAAGTTCCTCGATGGAAGAGGAAGCGGAACCACCAGCGCCGCGGTTGCCGCGATCAACTACGCCACCCGCATGCGACGGGATTTTGGGATCAACATCGTCG
This sequence comes from Planctomycetaceae bacterium, assembly GCA_947440895.1. Classification (GTDB taxonomy): domain Bacteria; phylum Planctomycetota; class Planctomycetia; order Pirellulales; family UBA1268; genus CAMCQY01. Next base: position 1,391 of record CANETO010000070.1, read on the forward strand.
CCACCAACAATAGCTGGGGCGGCGGCGGACTCTCGACGGCCCTGCGCGACGCAGTCGACGCCGGTGCAGGGGCCGGGATTCTCTTCGTGGCCGCTGCGGGGAACGAGTCGACTAACAACGACACCATTCCCTCCTACCCAGCCAGTCATCCGAGCGCATCGGTGATCTCGGTCGCGGCGACCGATCGTTCCAATCGGCTGGCCAGCTTCTCCAACTACGGTGCGACGAGCGTCGATCTTGCGGCCCCCGGCGTGGCCATCCTGTCGACCACCCCGAATGATTCGTACAGCACCTACAGCGGCACATCGATGGCGACTCCCCACGTCACTGGCACCGTCGCGCTGATGGCAGCCGCATACCCGCGGGCTACGGCGGCGGAGATTCGTACCGCCATCCTGTCGAGCGTCACGCGGGTCGCCGGACTCACCGGCAAGGTAGCCACCGGCGGTCTGCTCAACGCTGCGGCCGCACTGCAGGCACTCTCCACGGTAGCCCCAGCCCCAGCCCCAGCCCCAGCCCCGGATCCTGTCCCCAGTCCGGCCCCCGCTCCCACACCGACACCGGTTCCCTCGCCGGTTCCCACACCAGTCGACGCCGGCGACACGCTGACGACTGCCGTGGCGGTAACGACCACCTCGGGAAGCATCCGTTTCCCCGGCCAGATCGGCGACGGTGCGATCAGCGGTCGCGACGTCGATCTCTACCGGGTGGTGCTCCGCGCCCGACAGTCTCTCACGATCGACGTCGACGCCCGCGGTCTCCCCGCATCGTCGACACTCGACAGCTTCGTCCGTCTCTTTGACTCGCGCGGCCGCGAACTCGCTCGCAACGATGACGCCAACGGCTCGCTCGACAGTCTGCTCTCGGTAATCACAACCACGCGAACTGCGGGCACCTACTACGTCGGCATCTCTGGCTATGGGAACTCGGCGTACACGCCAACCCGCGCCGGCTCAGGCCGGGCCGGATCGACCGGTGAGTACGAGGTCAGCTTCTCCTTTGGAAGCCTGCCGCAGCGGGTGCCTGCGAAGAACACCGCCGGCATCAGAATGATGGGCATCCAGGATGCGGTGTCATCTCCGCTGCAGGCGGCGACAGGCTACCATCAGCAGGCCGAGGTCGCTCAGCGTCCCGCCGTGAAGCGGTGGACCATGGTGTGGCGATAGGTCTGCCCCGGATCGAGCCGGACGGCCGGCCAGTCGGCCTGTCCGGCATGGTGGATGGCGTCGGGATATTTCTGCGTCTCAAGGCAAATGGCCGCCTGCTTCGCATACGCTGCGCCGCCCTTCCCCGTCAGCGAGCCATCGAGATAGTTGCCGGTGTAGACCTGGATGCCCGGCTGGTCGGTGAGGATTTCCATGTTCCGACCGCTGGCCGGATCCCGTAGCACCGCCACGCTCCGCAGGCTGCCGTCCGGCTTCCAGCCGCGAACCACGTAATTGTGGTCGATGCCGCCAGGATTCTTGCCGTCGGCCGCTGCTGGCAACGCCTTGATCGCGTCGCCCAATGACGCCGTGGGCTGGTGTTCAGGGCGGAGATCAAAGGGCGTTCCTGCCACCGCCGCAAAGTCGCCCGTGGGAATGCCACCGGCATCGACCGGCAGATACCGGTCGGCGGTCACCGAGAGTGCATGCCCGTGGATCGTGCCAGCATCATGGCCGGCGAGATTCCAGTAGGAATGATGCGCGAGGTTGACGATGGTGGGAGCGTCGGAGGTGGCCGTCATCTCGACCCAGAGTTCGCCGTCGGGCGTGAGCGTGTAGGTGGCTTTCACGGCGAGCGTGCCCGGGTAGCCCTCGTCGCCAGCCGGTGAAACCAGTTCGAAGTCGACCGCAGGCCCCTTCTCGGACGTCCGCGGTGTCGCCTGCCAGAGCTTCTTGTCAAAACCGATCAGACCTCCGTGGAGGTGGTTGGGTTCGTTGTTGATCGCCAGTTTGTGAGACTTCCCGTCGAGGTCAAACCGGCCTGCGGCAATGCGGTTGGCCACCCGGCCACAGATCGCGCCAAAGTAGGGATGCTTGGCTGCGTAGCCATCAAGCGTGTCAAAACCGAGCACGACGTCTTTGAGCTCGCCGTCCGCTGCCGGCACCCGCAGGCTCGTGAGAATTGCGCCGTAGTCGGTGATGGTTGCCTTCCAGCCCCCCGGCACCTCCAGCGTGTAGAGATGCGCTTCGCGTCCGTCAGGGAGCCGGCCAAAGGGACGACTGGTCGGCATGGCACACGCAGCATGGGGCATGGACTGGGAGACTCCTGACGTCGATGAAGAAGGCTCGGCAGCCGTTGCCCAGCCGGAAACACAACCAACACAGAGACCAACCAAAAGCACCGCCCCACGTCGCGCACGGATCATGACTCGAGTTCCCCTTGGATTGGTACAGCTGGCGACCGGGTCCGGAGTGGACTGCTCAACCGCGTTCAGCAGGCTTCGCGGTGACCCGGGGCTTGGCGGTTACCCCACTCTCGACCTCTTCACGCTTTGAGGCGATCCAGCCATCGATGCTCCACGGACCGCCACCGAACGAGATCAGCGAGAGGAGGCCGCCGGCGATCGCCATGTTCTTCATGAATTGGATCGTCTGCAACTGCCGTTGGCCGGCATCGGCGAACGTCCAGAAATCGTGGAAATAGTACGTGGCCGCCAGCAGAAACACGAGCAGGAATGCCGCGCCGATTCTCGTCCAGGCGCCGAGCACGACGCACAGACCGCCTAGCAGCAGAAGCCCGATGGCCCCAAACAGCGCGAACTTCGGATTCGGCACTCCTTCGGACGCCATGTAGGCGGCAGTGGCCTGGAACTGCGGGATCTTGTTGGCGACGGCACTGAGCACGAAGATCGCGGCGAGGAGCAGCCGTGCGACCAGCGCGAGCGCCCCTTGTACGGCCGTGGCGAGCTGTTCCATGGTTCATTCCTCCTGAAGGGTCGCTAAGTGGGGCGTTTCGGCTGGGCGTGTCGATGAGGGACTGAGAGCCCCCGGCCTCAGGTTACGATCGTCGCGAACCGGCCGGCCCCCGGCAAGAGCGGCTTGAATGGGGTGCCATGGACGATCGAGCCAGCGGCTCAGCCGGCTGGCTGATCACGGGTAATGCAGTGGAGGGCACCCCGGCCGCGGACGAGCTCCTGGCAGTCGACCGGCACGATCCGCCTGCCCGGAAAACAGGATGCCAGCGTGCGGACCGCCGGGGCGTCGGTGGGCCCGCCAAACACCGGCACCATCACGGCCCCGTTGGCCACATAGAAATTCAGGTGGCTGGCCGGCAATTGCGTGCGATCGAAGGCAAACCGCGGCGGAATGTCGATCGGAATCACCTCCAGCCGGCGGCCCCGCGCATCGACGGCCGACTCCAGCAGTCTGAGATTGTCTGCGAGCGACTCCTGGTTGGGGTCGAGCCGATCGGGCTGTCGGGCGGCCACGACGCAGCCGGGGGCCACGAACCGGGCGATCTGGTCGATGTGGCCATCGGTGTCGTCTCCCGCCAGTTCGCCCCCCACCCAGATCACTCGGTCGACGGCGAGCTGGTTTCGGAGCACCTGCTCCAGCGCCTCCCGTGAGTGGTCGGGGTTACGCTTGGGGTCGACAACGCAGCGATGGTTGACGAGCAGCGTGCCCTCACCGTCGGTCTCGATCGCGCCCCCCTCCAACACCACTCCGGGCGTGACGACCGCCATGCCCAGCCGGCCCGCGATCGACCGCGATACCTGCGCGTCGCGATCCCAGGGCGGATACTTCCCGCCCCATGCATTCCACTCCCAGCAGACGGCCACGGGCCCGCCGTTCTCTCGGCCCTTGCCCTCCGGCTCGCGTGGCACCAGAAACACAGGCCCCGTGTCGCGGAGCCACGAATCATTCGTGGGGATGTCGATGCATTCCACGTTGGCAACACCACTCAGCTGTTTCTGCGCCTCGGCGAGCGGAGCCCCCGTCGCGATCACCTTCACCGGCTCGCAGGCGGCGAGCAGGTGGATGAACCGCGTAAAAAAGTCCGGGATGCAGGTAAAGTCGCCCAGAAACGTCGCCCGTCGGTGCGGCCAGGCGATCCACGTGGCCGCATGCGGCTCCCACTCCGCCGGTAGCCGATAGCCGGTGTTCCCCACGGCTACCTCCCGAAGCGTTGAATGAGGCTGCCGTAGGCGTCGATGCGGCGGTCACGGAAGAAGGGCCAGCGGGTTCGCGACCATTCGATGCGGGCAAGGTCGCACTCCACCACAATGGTCTCGGGTGTGTCGTGCCCCGCCTTCACGAGCTGCTCGCCGTTGGGCGCGTAGACCACGCTCGCGCCCCAGAACCGGAGTTGCTCCTCGCGGCCGGTGCGGTTCACGGCCACGACGAACACGCCGTTGGCAATCGCGTGGCTCCTGAGCATCGTGTCCCACGCCTCATACTGCTCGCGATACAACGATTCCTCGCCGTCGAGCCAGCCGATCGCCGTGGGATAGAAGAGCACCTCCGCCCCGGCCATGGCCGTCAGTCGGGCGGCCTCCGGATACCACTGATCCCAGCAGACGAGCGGGCCGACCTGCAGGCGGCTCGTCGGCACCGCCATGAAGCCGGTGTCGCCTGGCGCAAAATAAAACTTCTCGTAATAGTGCGGATCGTCTGGGATGTGCATCTTGCGGTAGACGCCCGCCGTCGAGCCGTCACGGTCGAAGATGACCGCTGTATTGTGGAAGAGCCCGTGCGATCGCCGCTCGAAGACACTGCCCACGAGCACGACGTCATGCTCTTTGGCCGCGACGGCGAGCCGCTCGGTGAGCGGCCCGGGCACCCCCTCGGCCTCGCTGAATTTCTCGTGCTCCTCCGCCTGACAGGGATACTGGCCGGCAAAGAGTTCCTGCAGACAGACGACCTCGGCCCCACCGCGGGCCGCCTCGGCGATGCCGGCGAGGGCCTGGGAAATGTTGTGGTCGCGGGACGTCGTGCAGGCCGACTGCACCAGACCGATTCGCACGACGCTTCCGCCAGCGCCATCCGCCATCTGGTGACGGTGGTGCGTGCGTTGACCGCTCATCGCGAGGCCGTCTCGAATCGACCGGCCTCCAGTTTCGCCGCCGGCACGGGAAACTGATCGGCCAGTTCCGCCACATCGCCCTTCGTCGTGGCGATCACCTGCTCGTCGCTTGGCGCCTTCAACACACGGAGAATCCAGGCCGCAACCTGCTTCATTTCCGCAGCACCCATGCCGCGGGTGGTGAGGGCGGGCGTGCCCAGACGGATGCCGGAGGGGTCCATCGGCTTTCGCGAGTCGAACGGAATCATGTTCTTGTTGCAGGTGATGCCGCAGCGATCGAGCACCTCCTCGGCCAGCTTGCCGCCAATGCCCAGCGGCGTCACGTCGACGAGCATGAGGTGGTTGTCGGTGCCACCGCTGACGAGGTTGACGCCACCGGAGGCGAGGCATGCGGCCAGCGTCCGTGCATTGTCGACCACATCCTGGGCATATCGCTTGAACTCGGGCTTGAGCGCCTCGCCGAAGGCCACGGCCTTCCCGGCGATCACGTGCATCAGCGGACCGCCCTGCGTGCCGGGGAACACCGAGCGATCGAGGGCCTTGGCATTCTCGGCACGGCACATCGCGATGCCGCCCCGCGGCCCGCGGAGGGTCTTGTGCGTTGTGCTGGTCACAAAGTCGGCGACCGGCACAGGATTGTCATGGATGCCCGCGGCGACGAGCCCCGAGTAGTGGGCCATGTCGACCAACAGCTTCGCACCGACTTCCCTCGCAATCTCGGCGAACCGGCCGTGCGGAATCTCACGGGGATACGCGCTCGCGCCGGCCACGATCAGCTTCGGCTTGTGTTCCCGCGCCAGGCTCACGATCTGGTCGAAGTCGAGGAGCTGGTTGTCGCGGCGAACGCCGTAGTGGACGAACCGGTAGAAAATGCCCGAGCTGTTGAGCTTCATGCCGTGCGTCAAGTGGCCGCCGTGGGCCAGATCGAAGGCCAGCACGGTGTCACCTGGTTGGATCGCGGTGAGATAGACGGCCGAGTTGGCCTGGCTGCCGGAGTGGGGCTGCACGTTGACATGCTCGGCCCCGAAGAGGGCCTTCAGCCGGTCACGGGCCAGATCCTCGACCTTGTCGACGAACTCGCAGCCGCCGTAGTAGCGGTGGCCGGGGTAGCCCTCGGCATACTTGTTGGTGAGCACGCTGCCGACCGCCTGCATGACCGCGGGGCTCGTGAAGTTCTCGCTGGCGATCATCTCCAGCCCGTCCTGCTGCCGGGTCTGCTCCGCGGCCACGGCCGACCAAACCTCGGGATCATCCTGCTCGACGAAATTGGGCGTGCCGTTCATGGGTCTTCTCCTGCGCGGGGACGGGGGGCTGCAGCGGGGTGGGAATTGAATTGTGGGCATCGGAAGCGAGGGCGTCAACGAAGTGCTGCGGCCGCCGCGGCGATCGCGTTCCGGGCCCGGGCAATGCTGCTGATTGACGACGCCTCTGAAGAGCCTTATTACAAGGCTCTTTGTTCTCTGGCGGTCCGCCATGGCCGCTTGCCTCTTCCGGAAATCGACCATGCCCCAGTGGCCCGTGCATGCCCATATTGACGGCCCCATCGTCATGATCGGTTTCGGCTCGATCGGCCGCGGCACGCTCCCTCTGATCGAACGCCATTTTACGTTCGACCGTTCGCGATTCGTGGTGATCGATCCCGACGACAGCAA
>CANETO010000071.1 GCA_947440895.1 Planctomycetaceae bacterium
CCCGCGCGGCCGAGTGCCGCGCGGGAGTTTTTCTTTTTTTCTTGTGTGCCGGCTGACGCGACTGTGGGTGGTCTCGCACCACCTGCCTCCTTCACCGATCTTGCCCAGACTGTCATCTTCAGGCCGAATCGTGGAATGTGGCAGGGACGGGTCGAAAAGAGCCTTATGACTTCGGGCATCCCACGTTCCGCAGATCCCGCCCGCTGGCCGGCGGCCCTCCGCACGGTGGTGTCGCTGGGCCTGCTGGGCTACTTCGCGGCCGTGATCGTGCCGCCGCTGGCAGGGCCGCCGCCAGCGAGCGAACTGGCCGTGGCGGCGCTCGAGCCATTGCGTCCACTCGTCGGCGGCCTCTTCCTGGGTCACGGATATCGGTTCTTCGCCCCCAACCCAGGCCCGGGCCACTCGATCCAGTGGACGATGCAACTGGCCGACGGCTCAGCCCTCACCGGCTCAATCCCGGACCCCGACGCCGACTGGCCCCGGCTGCTCTACCACCGTCGCTTCATGATCAGCGAGAAAATCGCGGCGGTCGTGCCACCGCCGGACGCACCGGACGAGGTGCGGCAGCGGAGCAGGGGGGACTGGCAGCCGCTGGTCAAGGATGTGGCCGGGCAACTCCTCTCCAGGCATGGCGGGAGCCAGGTGACATTGCACATGACCGAGCACTATCTGCCCACACCGGAAGAAGTGATTCGGGGAGAGCAGGGGGAGGATGTGGTCACGCCGCTGGGCACCTACGCCAAGGTAGGAGCGAAACAACCATGAGCCTAAGCAACGCGATGCCGAACGCTGGCCTCCCTCCCAAGAGTCACTGGCTTGGCGAATGGCTGGAGGCGTGGAACCGTTTCTGGTTCACACCTGCCGATCCGCTGCCGCTGGCACTGGTGCGGATCTGCGCGGGAGCGCTTTTGACGTGGGCCAGCCTCGTCTGGTTTCTCGATGCCGAGGCCTTCTTCGGCATCGACGGCTGGCAGCGGCCCGAGAACGTCTGGCGGATGAACGACCAGCCCTGGCAGTGGAGCTGGTATTTCCTTGCCCGCTCCGCGGGGACCGTGAAGCTGCTCGCGGGGATCACGCTCGCGGCGGCCGCGATGCTCACGCTCGGCATTGCCACGCCACTGGCCGCCATCGTGGCACTCGTCGGATTCATCAGCGGCGTCAATCGATCACCGCTGAATGTCTTCGGGTTTGACGACACGCTGGGAATGCTCTTGATCGCGGTGGTGGTCGGCCCTGCAGGAGCCGTCCTCTCGGTCGACCGGCTGCTGGCCCCGGATCATGCCGCGGCCCGACCGTCGGTGCGGGCCAATCTGGCGATCCGGCTCATCCAGGTGCATCTCTGTGTGATCTATCTCTTTTCTGGCTGCGGAAAACTGCTCGGCGCGAGCTGGTGGGAAGGAACGGCCCTCTGGGGAGCGGCCGCCAACGTCCAGTACAGGACGCTCGATCTGACCTGGCTTGCCAGCCATCCGCTGCTGGTCAACGCTCTCACGCTCAGCACGCTCTGGTGGGAGATTTCCTATGCGGCGTTGGTCTGGCCCAGGCTCACCCGCCGGCTGTTCCTGGCCGTGGCAGTACCGGTGCATTTGGGAATCGGGCTCGCGATGGGCATGATGGAGTTTGGGCTGGCGATGCTGGTGGCGAACTTGGCATTCGTGCCGGCCGCTGCCCTGCGGCAGTTCCTGCAGCCGTTCTTGCCCCAGTCCATCGAAACCGCATCCCACCGCGCATGACAGGCATCACTGGTACGAACGACTCGCCACGCACGATCCGCCTGACGCTCGCCTACGAGGGCACGCGGTACTCCGGCTGGCAGGTACAACCGGGCCGTTCGACGGTGCAGGGGGCACTGGCCGAGGCGATCCATGGCGTGACTGGCGAGACGATCCTGCCACGGGGCTCCAGCCGCACCGACGCCGGCGTGCACGCCCTGAGCCAGGTGGTCGGCTTCACGACCGCGAGCAGTCTCGAGCCAGCAGTGTGGGTGCGGGCGCTCAATGCAAAACTCCCCTCCGACATCACCGTACTGGAAGGATTCGCCGCCCCGGATGACTTTGATCCCGTGTGGGCCGCCGTCCGCAAACGCTACCGCTACCGCATCCACGATGCGGCATGGCGGCCCGTACTCCAACGGCATCTCGTCTGGCGGTGGAAATCGCGACTCGACGTCACCGCCATGGAGGTGGCCGCGGCCGAACTCGTCGGCGAGCACGACTTCACCAGTTTTGAAACGACCCCCTCCACAAGGCGGTCGAAAGTTCGCACAATCCATTCGGCCCGGGTGTTTCGTCACACCGGCTACGACGATGCGGCCGATGCCGAGGTCTGGATCGAGGTCATCGGTAACGGTTTCCTCTACAACATGGTGCGGATCATCGCGGGATCGCTCGTGATGGTTGGCTCCGGCAAGCGGAAGCCGGAGTGGATCCGCGAGGTGATTGCGGCGCAGAGCCGGCCGGCTGCGGGTCCGACGGCGCCCCCGCAGGGACTCGTGCTCGTATCGATCGAACTTGACCCCGGCGTCTCCACCACTCAATCGCCTTCCACACCAGCGGCTTCATGTCAAAAGTCCCAGAACACCTCGGAAGCCTGACTCTTGGCCGACAGGTGGGCGTGGGCCGTCACTGTCAGGTCTGGGAGGCGGTCGACACGGCCTCCGGACAGCGGGTGGCGGTCAAGGCCGTCGTGCCCGAGATGGCCCGGGACACCGGCCAGCGGCGATTGCTGAAGCATGAACTCGACGTGGCCCGCCATCTCGATCATCCCGCCATCATCCGCATCGACCGGTTTTCCACGGCGGGCGGACTGCCGCACCTGGTGATGGAACTCTATCCCCACGCCAATCTCAAGAAGCAGATCACGGCGGGTGTCGACGAGATCGCACCGCGTCTGCACCGCATCGTCACGCAGGTGGCCTGGGCGCTCGACCACATGCACGGCCGTGGCTGGGTGCATCGCGACGTGAAGCCCGACAACGTGCTCGCCTCGGTCGACGGCGAGGTGAAACTGATCGATCTGGCCATCGCCGCACGAAAGCCGGGAATGATCCGTCGCCTCTTGGGCGTCAAGGCGCCGGCCCAGGGCTCGCCGAGTTACATTGCACCGGAGCAGATCCGCGGCCTGCCGGTCGACCCGCGGTCCGACATCTACTCGCTCGGCTGCACGCTCTTTGAACTGCTCACCGGCATGCCCCCCTTTACGGCCTCCACCACCGAAGATCTTTACCAGAAGCACCTCGCGGCCACGCCGCCTGCCGTTGAGGCCTTCAACCGCAATGCCACTGTGAGTGTTTCGAAGCTGATTCGGCAGATGCTCGCCAAGAAGCCGGCCGATCGTCCGCCGTCGATGAAGGCCGTCGTGCAGCAGATCGGGGCGATCAAGTTCCTGAGCCGTGTGGGCGGCTGAAGAACGGCCCCAAGCCAGAATTGACGCGGGGTTCGACGAGCGAGGACAATCTCCGGGGTCATTCCATCCCCGTGAGGTCTCCTGATGTCGTCCGCCTTGCATCGCCTGCCGCTGGAAAAGCCGATCTACGAAATTGAAGACCGGATCTCGCAGTTGGAGGCCGCGCCGGTCGGCGCCCAGGAGCAGGAAGAACTGCGGCGGCTGAAGCGGGAACTGGTCGAGGTCCAAAAGAACGTCTTTGGCAGCCTCGACCCCTGGCAGACCGTCGAGGTGGCCCGCCATCCGAACCGTCCCAAGACGAGCGACTATCTGTCGCTCGTCTTCGATGAGTTTGTCGAACTCCACGGCGACCGGGCCTTTGGCGACGATCCAGCGATGCTCACAGGCTTCGCCAAACTCGAGCAGCACAAGGTGCTGGTCGTCGGCCATCAAAAAGGAAAAACCCTGGCCGAGCGGCAGGCCTGCCATTTCGGCTGCGCCCATCCAGAGGGCTACCGCAAGGCAATGGGCAAAATGCGGTTGGCGGCGAAATACGGTCTGCCGGTGATCTGCCTGATCGACACGCCCGGCGCCTATCCGGGCATCGGAGCCGAGGAACGCGGCCAGGCCCAGGTGATCGCCGAGAGCATGTTCCTGATGGCCACGCTCCCGGTGCCGATCGTCTGTGCGGTGATTGGCGAGGGTGGATCGGGCGGAGCACTTGGCATCGGGGTCGGCGACCGGGTGGCCGTTCTGGAGCATGCCTACTACAGCGTGATCAGTCCCGAGGGCTGTGCCGGGATCCTCTGGAAGAGCGTCGAGTTCAAGGCCGAAGCGGCCCGGGCGTTGCGGTTCCGCTCGCGGGACCTCAAAGAGTTTGGCGTGATCGACTCGGTGATCGAGGAGCCGGCCGGCGGCGCCCATCGGGATCCGCGGCAGATGGCGACCCGACTGAAGACCTGGCTGGTGCGGTCACTCCGAAGCCTGGTCACCCAGCCGGCCGACCAGCTCGTGGCGGAACGCTACGAGAAGTTCAGAAAGATGGGCGTCTTCCTGGAAGAAGCCGCGTCGTAGACAGCACGGTTCGGGGCTGCCCATGTCCCGTCGCCGGACGTTCGCTTTCGGCATCCTGCCTTCGCTCACTCGATGCTGACTGCGCTAGCCAGATCGCCTCCGCTCCGGCATCCTGCCTGCGCTGGTCAGCAACGCCGGCTTTCGGGACATGGGCAGCCCCTCACGGATGCATCCGGTCGGCGAGCAACACAACCCACACCACCCCATCACCAGGGAGGCGACGGGCCGGCTGCTGCAGCGCGTCGTGTGGCGGAGCCGGGATCGGCGGATGCTCGACGAGCGTTGGAGCTTTCCCCAAGTGGGCACCGAACTGCTAGGCGAGGCTGAAGGGAAAGATCCCCGCGAGGAGACATCTGCCGTCCCGGCGCATTGGGCGAGTCGACCGCAGCAGCCAGCCCGGAGCCGGCGCGATCCCCTCCCCCCAACGTCCGATAATGTCTCTTATGTCCGGTTTCGGCCCCGTTCGTTTCGGCCTTGTTTTCCAGTCCAAAACCGCCCTACTCCCCTCCTGACAACGACAGCAGTGACGGTGTTCTGGGCCCTGGTGTCAGCCGACCTGCTCACCGCGTCGGCAAGGGAGATTGGGCGCCAACTGGATAGCGCTGTTGGGGAGTGGCTTGGGGAGCGAAGGGCTGCTGGGCGAACGGCTGCGGAGGCATCGGTGCCGCAGCGGGCGGTGTCGCAAATCGCTGCGGCGATGCGACGCCAACCGCAGCCGGCTGGGCCGCTGACGGAGTCGCATACCGCGCCGGTGCCACTTCCTGTGCCGGGACTGATCCAGCGGCCCGCGGCACGAACCAGGCACTGCCCGCCGGCAGCACGCCGCCGGCCTGCATGGCCCCCTGCCCTGCGGCGGTCCCCTGCTCCGTTCCGGCCCAGGCCGCTGCCGATGTGACACCGTCCCAGATCGCCTGGAGCGGCGACGGCTGCCCGGCGAGCGCCGGTGACTGGCCCGCCGCTGCCGCCGGCATGCCGGCCGGTTGGTCGAACTGCTTCTCAAACTGCTTGATGAACGGATCGACGGTGTCGTGAATCTCCTTCGGAAGGTAGGTGTCGGCGCGAACGATCAGTTCCGCCACGAGCCGGCCGCTCCGGCTTGCCACAATTTGGTTTCGGTAGGCGGGGGCCAGCGTCACACTGAAGAAGGTGATCACGACGCAGAGCAACGCACCCTTGGCCAGCCCGAGAAGGAGGCCAAGCTGGTGGTCAAACGCCGAGAGATGCACCGCATTGATAGCCTTGGAAATCACGCGAAACACCAGCCAGACGCCGATCGATGTGCCGGCATAGGCGGCCAGCATGGCGGCGAACCGGTTCCAAGGAGCCTGGGTGCCGAAGAACGGCGTCAGCACCGCGCCAAAGCGGAAGGCGACATAGCTGCTGGCCACGATGCCGGCGATCCACGCCAGTTGCCAGACCATGCCCTTGAAATAGCCGAGCAGAGCGGCCGCGGCCAGGATGCCGAGCATGACGAGGTCATAACCTTCGAGAGCCACTCCAGCCTCCGCTGATCTGATTTCTAAGATCTGATTTCTAAGATCCGGGTCCTAAGATCCGGGTCCATGCTGGTCGGAATGCGTCCAAACCAGTGAGGCGGAGTGTAGGGCCTTGCCGGGCCTCCGGCGTAGTCCAAAGTGAAACGACACGACCACACTAGAAAAGACACCACACTCGCCCTATAGCCCTCATTGCCCCCAGACCTCAAGACGCACAGGTAACAAAAATGAACCAGCGACCCCAGACCTCCCAAAACCCCATTCATTCCCATAGCTCCCAGGAATCATAAGTCACCAGTTTCTCTAGAAGCTGTTCCGGGTAGGCGATCTTTTCCAAAGGGCAGTGCAGGGGGCCCGGCGACCACGCAGCCCCCGCTGAATCTGCAAACGTGCCGCTATCCCCGATGTCGATAAGCCTCATGTGTCTGTGCAGATCGCCTTGGTGGGCGATCGCTCAGGCTCTGTTGTGTGTGTGCGGTCGCTCCCACACACCGGTAGGCAGGTCTTTGGCGGGGGATCGCAGTGCCCGGATTTCAGGCGCACATCATCGGTTCGTCCATCGTAGGCGTAGGCTATGCGGCCGCCGCTTGGTACGTCGGTGGCATGACCCCCGCTACCTGCCTGCTCGGAGGCACCGTCTGTGCCGTCGCTGGCCTGCTGCCCGACCTCGACAGCGGCCCCGATGCCCCCACGCGGGAAACGGTCGCTTTTGCCGCAGCCATCGTGCCGATGCTGCTGCTGGAACGGCTTCAGCAGACGGGCATGCCGATGGAGGCGATCATTCTGGCGGGTGCCGCGGCCTATGCCGTGATCCGATATGGCGCGACCTGGCTGCTCGACCACTATTCAACTCACCGCGGTATGTTCCACAGCCTGCCCGCGGCGGCGATTGCGGGCCAGGTCACCTTCCTCGCCTTCGGCCACGATGACCCGATGCGGAGGTATTTCATCTCCGGCGCCGTCGTGCTCGGCTTCCTGACCCACCTCGTCCTGGACGAAATCTGGAGCGTTCGACTCGGTCAGTTCGGTGCCAAAGCCAAAAAGGCATTCGGTACCGCCATGAAATTCCATGGCCCCGTGCTCTGGTCAAACGTTGTGACCTACGTGCTGGTCGTTGCGTTGGGGCTGATTACCGCCATCGAGTCCGCTCGGACGGAGCGGATGTCGATGGCGCGGCAACAGATGGAACAGGCGGCGCGGTCGTACCAGACCGTGCCGGCCCCGTGGAATTACCGCCGGTAATTCCATGCATCGGGCAGGCTCACGTGGGCAGCCGCTTGCCCTGCGGACTGCGCCGCATGATCATGGGCTGTTTCCGTTCTTCCTCAGAGCCGCTCCCATGCCCCCCCTCCCGGCCATGACCGTTTCCAGCCATCTGCCGTTCCTGACGCTGACCATGCAACTGGCGGTGGTCGCTGCCGCGGCCTACGCCGGCGGTTCGTCCCTTTCCTTTCTTTCCATGGGTCATCGCCGGATGCAGGTGCTCCTCTCGCTCACCGGGGGCGTGCTGCTCGGGGTCGGCCTGCTTCACCTCCTGCCGCATGCCTTTCTCCAGCTCGATCGTCAGATCGACACCACGATGCAATGGGTGCTCGTGGGCTTCTTTCTGATGTTCCTGCTCGAGCGGGCATTCCACGGCCACTCGCACCATACCGCCGATGGCGATGATGCCGGCCACGGCTGCAACCATGATCATGCCGGGCACAGTCACTCCGACGGATTGGCTGCTGCCGGCCCGCTGGCGGTCGCCAGCAGCGGACGCTGGGCCTGGTGCGGCGCCTTTGCCGGACTCACGCTCCACAGTCTTGCCGACGGTGCGGCGCTCGCCGCCTCGGTGCGGGCTGACGGCGATCACGGCGCCGGCTGGCTGGCTGGCTTCGCCACCTTCCTGGCCGTGCTGCTCCACATGCCGTTCGACGCTGCCATCATTGGCACGCTGATGCTCAACGCCGGCATGTCGAGCCGCAGCCGTAGCCTCGTGAACGCCCTCTACGCCCTCGTCGTGCCACTGGGCGCGGTGGCATTTCTCGGCAGCCTGCGGGTCTTCGGCGGCCAGCAGCAGGCGATGCTCGGAGTGGCGATGGCGTTGGCTGC
>CANETO010000072.1 GCA_947440895.1 Planctomycetaceae bacterium
CGTCGAGGCCGTGATCACCCTCGAGATCCATCGCCATCGTTCCAGCAGACTCGTAGGGGCCGTGGATCGGAAATCCGTCGAACGCAAAGCCGATCACCGGTGAATGCTCGGCTCCATCGTCGGCGAAAGGGCTTTTCACGCAGGTGGGATACTTGTGGTAGTGGTACACGCCAGTCTGCTGGGGATGGCCGCAGCAACTGTCGAGCCAGGCCTCGGAGTAGCCCTCGACCGCGTTCATGCCTCCCTGCTCGAATGGGTTGAAGAACACCACGCCGTTGAGGGCCACGCCGATCGGTCCCATCGGTAGTTGAGTGATCTCGGCAGCCCGTCGGGGTACGAGAGGCAGACGAAACGTGAAGTCCTGCACGCGGATCGAGTTGGGATTGCCACTATTGGGAAAGATGGCAGTAGGATGATTGGGCCATCCCTGACTCTCGATCACAAGAGCACCGGCTTCATGCCGAAGTCGAATCTCGTCGATGCCGTCAGCGTTGGAGTCGCGTTGATGGTAGGAGAACAGGTCAGACTCGCGGTCGCCGTCGCGGAAGAGATACCGCGGCTTCTGGAGGCCGTTCTCGAGTGACCAACGTCCGCCCACGGAGACGATTTCCCCAGCCCTAACCGTTTCTGTAACGAAAATGACGAGCAACAGAAACAGTGCCCTCTGAGAAGAACGTGTGATTCTGAAAGTGCCATTCACCGGACGTTCCCCGTGTCTTCGCGCGTGCAACCCATGCTCCACAGTTATATCAGCGGGCGGGATCACTCGACACGGTCGTTTGCAACGGCTGGATCTTCGACGATGCAGGGGATGGTGGTCTGCAATTCGACAATGGCGAGTGCGGGGCCGCCCTCCTCGATCTGTATGACGTGACCAAAGAAGGCCGCTACCTCGACTCAGTCCGCAAGTCAGCCGACTGGGCCGCCGATCGGCCGCTGTGCCCGAACTGGAACTACAACAGCTTCAGCGTTTTCCTGCTCGCCAAGATCTACGGTGTCACACGCGAGCTGAAGTATCTCGATGCCGCCGTTCACAAGGCTCGCCTGGGCGTCATTCCGGGGCAACTTACCGACGGCCCGAATGTCGGACGCTGGGTGGATTTACACAATGCCCGTCCCGCCAACCACTTCATCATGATGCGGGCGCTGGCCCAACTGGCCTTGGTCATCCCGCCCACGCATCCGGATCGTCCCGATATCGTGCGATCGCTCGCACTCGGCCTCACGACCCGCAACGCCGAGATGATCACACAGGGTGTGATGACAAAAGATCATGCAATCGAGGCACTTTTCCTGGTGCACCGTGCCTTCGAGAATGACAGCCGATTCCTTCGGGAGACGCGATCAACCGAGGCACTCGATGCCATGGCCCGCCTCGTCTCCGAGGAATTCCGCCGCGGTGGGCAGCCGCTGGGCCCTGGTGCCTGGGGATTATTTCTCGAATCCGTCGTCAACGGTCGTGCGGCTGGCCGGACCCAATGAACGACGGTTGCTCGTGTGCGCGTGACGGCCCCTCGTCACGTTCCGTGAGAGAGCCAATCTGCCGAGTCAGAGTCGCTTCGTCAGGAGGTGCCTACGGAAGCGGCGGTCCGCTTCCGGCGAGTGAACATGTCGCGCATCAGTCGGTTCAGCTGGGCGCTGAGCGTCTCCACCGCAGCCTCCTTGGCGGCCGGGCCCGCACTACGCTGGGCCTGGTCGAGGCCGACGGTACGTTCCGCCACCGCCCGTGAGAGGAGTTCGGCCACATCGGTCCGACGTTCGATCAGCCGGGCCACAGTATCGCGGGAAAGTTCGTAGACGACCGCAGGCGTCGCTGACCGTACCGTAGCCCGTCGCTGCTCGCCGGTGAGCAGCGACATCTCGCCAAAAAAGTCTCCGGCTCCCAGCGTGGCCACCCGTATCGGTGAAGGCGAGTTCTCCGTCGTCACCAATACATCGAGCGCCCCTTCAGCGATGACGTAGAGCGTGTCGCCCGTGTCACCCTGCTGGACAATGGTCTCTTGTGGGGTGAGCAGCCTCCGCTTCAGGTCGGCTGCCAAGTGCTGACGATCCTCCGCCACGAGGCCGGCAAAAAGCTGGATGCTCGCCAGCAGCCTCTCACGACTCTCTACCGAGGCGTCGGACCCGCGCCGTTCTGGGATCCGATCGTAGAAGATTTCCGTCTTCTCGATCGCCGGTGCCAAGCCGGCCACGGCGAGATGGCGGAGTGTCCGGGACAGCACGGCGTCTCTGGCCGATGTCGGGGAGAGCGGATTCCACGGCTTGATCCAATAGCGGATCAGGTATTCAACGCCCCGATCGGTGGTACCGTTGACGAGCACGGCCGGCTCCCGCTCCGCGATGAAGCCGGGCGTTGCCGCCAGCGACCGCGCAGCCCCCAGCAGAATGCGTTTGGCATGATCGCACGGCACCGAGGCGTCCAGTTCGATTGGGCACTCGTAGCGTGTGGCCGCAGAGGGCCTGGAGAAGTTGGTGACCAGATCCTCGGCCAATAGTGTGTTGGGGATGATCAGCAAATTCCCTTCCTCCGTTTCGAGTTGCGTCGATCGCCAACCGATCTCGCGAACCCGCCCCAGCAGCGGCTTGGCAGCCGATCCTCTGGGCGTCAGGAGGACCCAGTCTTCGATGGCGACGTTGCCGTCGAGATTCACTGCTAGTCCGGTGAAAAGATCTGAGAAGATTCCACGCACCGCCAACCCCAGCACCACACCACCGGCGCCTAAGGCGGTGAGAAACGCAGCGACGTCGTATCCGTAGACGAACCCCACCACCATGGACATGGCGACGAGGTAGACGATCACGCTCACCATCGACTTGAGAATCCCCGGCACCTTGCCCCCAAGGGCCCGGGACACGAGTCTGTCCCAGATCAGGATGCCGATCCCGCGGTTGACCAGAAAGGCCACCGCCAACGCTGTCAGGGTCCAGAGCAACTTTGCCAGCCATCTCCCTGAGACGTGATCATCGGGGGCCAGCGTTGGCAAAAACACGAGGAGGATCTGGCTGGCCACAAGGGCCACCGCACTGGCGATGCCCGCCAGACCTGGGGAGGCTGTGTTCAAAGAAATGCTCCGCAAAAAGGGACCGCGGACGCGACATTGCCCAGCGTTTTTGCTTCGAAGTTATCGCAAACGTGCGTTACGTTTTGATGAGCAACAGCCTCAGCCCACCCTGGCTAGGGGAAGTTGGAGCGAAAAAGCCAGTGTGGAAGCGTCGGGCACTACCGGAGAATGACGCGGCCTTCATTGGCCGTGGCGGATCGCACGGCTCCGAGCTGCCAGTTCTCAAAGCCGAGATCGGCGAGTTGCCGCTGGATGCCCTCGGCTGCGTTTGGCGTCACCACGAGCACCATGCCCACGCCCATGTTGAAGACGCGTTCCATTTCGTCGACCGCGATTCCGCCGAGTCTCTGGACCCAGGGAAACACCCCCGGCACCTGCCACGATCCACGTTCCAGGACGATCTGCACGTGCTCTGGCACGACCCGCGAGAGATTCTCCACGAGCCCGCCGCCAGTGATGTGGGCAATCCCATGAACGGCCTGCGTTCCAATGGCGTGGCGGAGCACGGCCTTCACGGGCCGGGCATAGAGCCGCGTCGGCTCGAGCAGGAGCTCCGTCACCGTCTTGTTTCCCAGGTGCTCGACGCGGTCTGTCCCTTGCAGCCCGCCCATCTCGAACACGGCCTTCCGAACGAGGCTGTAGCCGTTGGAGTGAAAGCCGCTCGAGGCGATGCCGATGGCAACGTCGCCGGGCTGGATCTGTCGGCCATCGATGACCCGCGTCCGCTCGACCACGCCGACGCAGAAACCGGCGAGGTCGTAGTCGCCCCCGTGGTACATGTCGGGCAGGATTGCGGTCTCGCCGCCGACGAGCGCACAGTCGCATTCCACGCAGGCGTCGGCGATCCCCCGCACGATCTGCTCGAGCAAGGCGGGATCGTCGTGCGACATGGCGACGTAGTCGAGGAAAAAGAGCGGTTCGGCACCGGTACAGAGGGCGTCGTTGACGCTCATCGCCACCAGATCGATGCCGACGGTGTGATGCACCCCGGCGTTCACGGCGACTTTGAGCTTCGTGCCCACGCCGTCGGTGCAGGAGACAAGCATCGGGTCGACGTAGCCGCGGGCAAACAGCCCCGGCAGGTCGAGCGCAAACAAGGCGGCGAATCCACCCTCCTGGCTCATCACCCGCGGGCACTGGGTCCGCCGCATGTGCGCGGGCAGGCGGGCCATCCCTTCTCGGTAGAGTTCAAGGTTGACGCCGGCGCTGGAATAAGTGGCTCCGCTCATGGGCCTCATCTTCACTGAGAAGCGGCGTCCCGCAAGCCCGAAGCGTGGTCCCGCGGCGATCGGCCGGACCGGTCGCTAGCCCATCATTCCAAAAACGGGCCAGCTGGCTAAAAGGCGGCTTCGTCGATAGGCTCTTTCTGGGGGTTCGCCTCCCCAGAGCGGTTCCGGGGGCGTTCGACGGGAACTCAGGGGTATCAGGAGGTTTCGATGAGATGGTTCCATCCACGTCGACGGCTTGGTACGCATGGGATGAGATGCCTTCGCATCGAGCCACTGGAGGCCCGCAAGCAACTTTCGGCGGTCGCTGTCTCCCTAGGCGTCGCGGCGGGCGACACAGGCTCGCGAGTCGCCGCCGGCCTGACTGACGGCACGCACGAGGCCCCCGCCTTCGTCCTCATCGCGAGCAACACCGCTCCTACGCTCGTGGGTGCTAGCCACCTCAACGCGATCTACGAAGACGATACCAGCCAGCCCGGCACCCGCGTTGCGGCTCTTGTCGAAGGATTCGTCACCGACCCCGACGGCCCCGCCAGAGGTATGGCCGTCACGGCCGCGGTCACCACCAGCGGCACATGGCAGTTCGCCACTGACGGAACCACGTGGCTGCCACTCGGCGACGTCTCCACGAACGCCGCGCGGCTCCTCGCTGCCGATACCGACACGCGGATCCGCTTTGTTCCCAATCCCGACTCGAACGGCACCATCGCTAGCGCGCTTACTTTTCGCGCCTGGGACGGATCCGCTGGCACCGCTGAAGGCGGACTCGCCGACACCACAGTCAACGGCGGCAACTCAGCTTTCTCCAGTGCCACCGCGTCTTCCTCCATCATCGTCTACGGCATGGCTGACGGCCCGCGGTTCACTACCGCGCAGACCACCATCACTCTCGATGAAGACTCGCCCGCCCAGTCGATCGCAGGCTTTGTTACGTCCTTCACACCCGGCTCCTCAAACCCCGCCATCACCGGCAACGGCTACGCTCCCTCAATTCAATCGCCCGGCCTCTCCGTCGATGTGGTCGATGTCGCCACCATACCGCAATCAGTCGACCCGAATAGCGGCAGCCTTAAGCCCGCCCGCACCAACTACACGTTGTTCGCCCCTGGTGATGCCAGCCGCCTCTTCGTCAATGACATGCGCGGGAAACTCTGGATCATCCAAGACGGCACGCTGCTGAGCACGCCGTTCCTCGATATTCCTTCCGTCCGCGGTGGAAACTGGATCGACGATTCCTCCAGTATCAACTCCGAGCGTGGCTTCTCCACCTTCGCCTTTCACCCCGACTTCAACGACAAAAACAAGCCTGGCTACCACAGGGTGTACACCGTTCACACCGAGTCGCCTGCCTCCGCCGCACGCGGTGACTTCGGCTCACCGTCGGGCACGACGGTCCACTACGACGTGCTCTCCGAATGGACGGTCGACGCCACCAATCCCAATCGGATCGACACCTCCTCGCGGCGCGAACTCCTCCGCCTTGCCCAGCCGCTCATCGATCACAACATGAACCAGGTCGCGTTCAACCCCACCGCGACAACGGGCAGCCCAGACTACGGCATGCTCTACATCGGCGTCGCTGACGGCGGCAATACCGGCAACGTCCGTCCGCTGAACATCGTCGACCAGTACAACATTGGACAAAATCGCCAGATTCCATTCGGCAAGATTCTCCGCATCGATCCGCTTGGAACGAATTCGTCCAACGGCGCGTACGGCATCCCGGCCGACAACCCGTTTGTCGCCGCCACCGACCCCACGCATGCCACGCTCGACGAAATCTGGGCCCTTGGTCTCCGTAACCCCCAGCGATTCTCCTGGGACACGGTCACCCGAAAGATGCTCATCTCCGATATCGGCCAGAAGAACGCCGAGGAAATCAATCTTGGTGTCGCCGGCGCGAACTACGGCTGGTCCGAGCGCGAGGGGATGTTCGTCGTCGATCACAGTTCCGGGAATCAGACCAAGTCCTACGGCCGGCCCGCCAATGACGCCTCCTTTGGCTACACCTACCCGGTCGCAACCTACGACCGATCGGAGGGCATCGCCATTGTCGGCGGCTTCGTGTACCGCGGTTCCGCCATGCCTTATCTGCAGGGGAAGTACATCTTCGGCGACCTCAATACGGGCAAGATCTATTTCGCCGATGTCAACGACCTCGCCCTTGGCGCGCAGGCCAACATCCAGCAGCTGACCCTCTATTCTGGCGGCGTGCAGAAGACGCTCCTCCAGATTCTTGGCGGTAGCGCCACCCGCACCGACCTGCGATTCGGCCTCGACGCCGACGGCGAGATCTATCTCACAACGAAGTATGACGGCAAGGTCCGCACACTCGCACCCCGGACTCAGGACCCCACTTGGACGCCGCCCGCCACGCTGCCCGACGTCTCGGCCGCGGCGAACCTCGCCGACAACACCGCTTCGTATCGTGTATCCAACCTCTCCAACGCCTCACTCTTTACCGTTCAGCCCGGGGTTGCCGCCAACGGCACGCTCACGTTCACCCCCGCTGCCAAGGCGTTCGGCACCGCGACCTTCACGCTCACGGCCGAGGACGCCGGCGGCACCGCCTTCGGCCGCGTAAACGTGTCGGCGGCGCAGACCATCACCATCACGATCGCCCCGACCAATCATCAGCCCACGACGATCGCTCTCTCCGCAGCCAGCATCAATGAGAACGCTACGGTCGGCACCGCGGTCGGAACGCTCTCCACGAGCGACGTCGATCCACTCGACACCTTCACCTACGCTCTGGTCAGCGGCACCGGCTCCACCGACAACGCCTCCTTCACGATCGTCGGCACCACTCTCAAGACCGCCGCCGGCTTCAACTACGAAGTGAAGAGCAGCTACGCGATTCGCGTCCGCTCCACGGACCTCGGTGGCTTCTTCACCGAGAAGCAGTTCACGGTCTCGGTCACCAACGTCAACGAAGCACCAACGATCACATCCGGCGCTACTGGTTGGATTCCAGAGAACTCGCCGAACGTGACCGTTATCTATAGCCCGACGGCTATCGATCCAGACGCCAGCGACTCTGTCACCTATTCAATCAAGCCCGGTGTCGGCGACGCAGCGCTCGTCGAAATCGACCCCAACTACCTCCTTACCGGACACGGTCACGTCACCCTCAAGACACCCGCAAACTTCGAGACCAAGTCCTCATACACCTTTACCGTTGTCGCTACCGACGTTGGGGGTCTCTCTGACGAAAAGACCGTCGTTGTCTCCGTCAGCAACGCCAACGAAACCCCTACCAATATTGCCCTCTCCGCGTCCTCCGTCGCAGAGAACGCGTCGGTCGGCACGACCGTCGGAACGCTCTCCACCACCGACGTCGATGCAGGTGACACCTTCACTTACACGCTCGTCGCCGGCACGGGCTCCACCGACAACGCCTCCTTCACGATCGTCGGCAACACGCTCAAGACCGCCGCAAGCTTCAACTACGAGGCCAAGAGCAGCTACTCCATCCGCGTCCGTTCTACAGACGCCGGTGGCCTCACCACCGAAAAACAGTTCACGATCTCCGTCACCAACGTCAACGAGACACCAACCGATATCGCCCTCTCGGTGACCTCGGTCGCTGAGAACGCTTCGGTCGGC
>CANETO010000073.1 GCA_947440895.1 Planctomycetaceae bacterium
CGTGCGGCGTTCTGCAGGGAAGTCATCCGCTGGCTGCGATGCCCACGCCCGCGCGAGGCAGCAGCGATGGACGAAATCGAGCCCGTCGCCAGCGCCGAACGCGTCGAGGTAGTCACGGGTGTATTTCGCGCGATCACGGTCTTTCGTCAGCGCATCGAGGGCCACGAGCGCGTCGAGCGTGAACGACGTGTAGTAAAGGTCGGGCCGGCCACCGCGGTTGCAGTAGCCTCCGCCGGGTGTGGCACACGAATCGAGGAACGACACCACCAGATCCGCCGCCTCGCCGAGCGTCCGTCGGGCGAGGCGGGCCACCTGCAGCATCTGGAGCCGCTGGCTCATGTGGTCGCAGCCGGATGCCCAGAGGCCGCCAGAGGATCGACGTGGCTTTCACGCGATACCTTCGCCTCCTGCTCGCGGCAGTAGCCCTCGAAGGTCAGTTCGTTGAACATCTTCGCCAGTACCCGCCTCAGGAGCCCCTTCAAGGTGGCGTCTGAGAGACCTTCAAGGGCCCGCACGGCCTGTTCCTTGTAGCTCTCCAGCAACAGTGCCGCCCTCTCGTCGGCCTTGGCCGTGCGGATCGCCTCGCGCAAACGGTCGGGCGTGGCTGCGGGATGTGGTTTTCCGGAGGTGATCGCAGTGAGCATCTCGCGGTCATCGCCCCGGGCCCGCTCCGCCGCGATGGCGAGCACCACGCTCGGCCGGGACTCTACGTTGCTGACGATTCCGGCGTCGTCGAGCATGTCTTCGAGGTCGTCCTTGATCTGGTAGGCGATCCCCACCGCTTCACTGTAGGCCCGCAGCGCATCCGACACCTCTTCCGCCCGCCCGGCACCGATGGCCGCCAATTGGAGGGCCACGTCGAACGCCGGCGATGTCTTGAGCCGAAAGATTTCGAGCACCTGGCGGCTGGCGAGCTGCGAGGGGCTGCGGCTCCACGCCAGTTCGGCCCCCTGTCCCTGGCAGAGCAGTCGCTGCGATACCGCCGCCTCACGCACGGCGGCGCGGGTGCGATCGGCATCGAGGCCCGACTCCGCCAGCAAGCGATAGCCCTCGCCGATCAGGAGATCGCCGACATTGAGAGCGATTGGCACGCCGTGCGCACCGCAGAGCGTGGGCTCGCCGTACCGTTCGAGGTCGCCATCTTCAATGTCATCGTGAACGAGCGAAGCCTTGTGAAAACATTCCACCGCGACGGCTATTCGCTGAATCACCTCGCGGCTGGGTTCGTCGCGGCCCGAAACCGCTTTTTCGGGTGCAACTCCGGCATCCGCCTGCAACGCCTCAAACACGGCAGCGGCGAGGAAGGGCCGCCAGCGACGGCCACCGACGGACAGCCACTCCCGGCCGATCTGCTCGGCGTGGCCCACCGGTGGCCCCATCAGACGATCGAGTGCCGGACGCTCGAACCAGGTCTTGACCGTGTCGTGCAGCCCGCCAAGATCGAGCCGCCGCGACCGGTCGGCCGCCTCGAGATGAATGTAGTCCCAGACCCAGTCGACATCGACGGTCGTGTCGATGCAGTCGTCCTGGAGCAGAGGTACGGCTACCGCCGGGATCGCCGCTGCCTGCACGTGCTGGAAAGTCTTTTCGAGCACCGGCATGCAGCTGATGCCGACGATCGCCTCGATCGTGCCGGTCTGCACCATCGCCATCACCAGTGCCGAGCCCTCGGCCACGAGCACCGCGTAGCCCAGCCGCTCGGCCTCGGCCTGGAAATCCTGGATCGAGCAGAGGCCGCACTGCTTGCAGAGCAGCCCGAACTCATCGAACGGCGCCGGGCAGCGGTTCTCCACCCGCAGACACTTGGGCATGAGGAGGAGCCGGCGCTCGAAGGGCACGGCGGCCAACGCGTCTCGCCACGACTCGTTATTGACGGTGACAACCGCATAATCGAGGAACGTTTCAGCCAGCCCGGCCTCGGCTAGCCCCGCCAAGGCCCGCCGACGCAGTTCGTCCATGCTCAGGGGGGGCACGGCGCGGTCGCGGGCCATCCCACGCCGGATGGCGTCACGGAGAGCGTCGCGGCCCGCCTTCGTCGAGGGGATACCTGCCTGTGGTGGCCGCGATCGGATCACGGCCGGCGGCACCGGTGGCGGCAGGATCGCAAGCGCAATCGTCGCTGGGTCTACGGTAGACATCGCGGGCACCTCTCTGAGGAAAGACACAGTATGCCGTTCGGCGCCGACTTCGTCAGTCCGACCCACCAGACGCCGTAGCTTCGGCAGGCCGAGCAGCCGCAACTGCCTCTTTTGCGGCTGCTGCCCGCGCCGCGGCCGCCTCCACCCGCCGCTGGATTTCCTCGGGCGAGGGTAGGGCATCGAGCACCTCGCGGGGGATCTGCGCCGCTTCCGCAAGCTTTGTAAGGCACCGCCGCCGTTCGGCCAACGCCTGGTCGGCACTCCGCTCCTTGGAAAATCGCGACTTGGCGTCGGCGCTCCGCTCCCGCAGTTTCGCGTAGATGTCGCCGCCCAGGAGCGCGGAGATGTCGACCTTCATCTTCTCGCGGTGGATGTCGGCATCGGCCACCGGGCCGCCGTCGATCGGGCCCGCGTGATACTTCGGAAACATGATCGCCACTTCAGGGCAGACCCGCGAGCAGGCCGGACAGTTGACCTTGCAGTTGGCCGGATTCTCAACGCGGAGCGTCTGGTCGGTCGCCACACCGTAGACGTCGAACAGGCAGAAGCTCAGGCACTGCATGCAGTTGGTGCAACGGGCCGTGTCGATCACCGGAAACCAGGGTTTCCAGGATTCGGCAGTGTTGGCGACCGGCCCGTTGGCGACCGTGGCGGCGTTTGGTGGCCGGTTCATCCGTCGCTCGCCGCGGGCCTCCTCGACAACCGCGACCATCTCAGCAACGGACAGGCCCGTGACGTCGCGGACGGCTACCTCGCACTGTCCTCTCGCATCAGACACCGCGGGCGTTCCTGAAGGAAAACAGCCGATCACGATCATCGCACCGCCGGTCAACTGGTCGGCCGTGCCGGTGCCGGCCCGCGTGACGGCATACCCGCGGTCGAGGAGCGACGCGCAGATGCCGGCTCGATCTCCGCTCGGCAGCGGAGTGGCTCCCGTGCCTTCGTAGACGACCACCCGGGGTGGGAGCATCGTGGGGGCAATCATGATCCAGTTCCTTCGTGAGCAGCGAGCACGCCAGTCAGGACCACCTCAGCAGTGTCGGTCCGCATGTTGAGGATCTCCACCCCCTGCTTCGGCAACGGCGCATCGGCGAGTACGAAGAGCCCCTGCACCGCCCGCGGCCAGCAGGCGGCGATCCGCAATGGGCCGGTGCCGCGGGCGAGTTCCGCCAGATGCGGATCGCGGCGGGCCGCCATTTCGCAGAGATCGGGCACCATCTCGAAACCACGACCTGCGTCAGCCAGCCCGGCGAGCACGGCATCCTTCACCGCGGGCGGCACGACCTGCGCATACGCACAGCGGCAGTAGAGAATCCGGACGGTATCGTCAGCCGGGGTGACGGGGGAACCGTTCTGCGTGTTCGAATCGGTCATCGAGAGACCTTTCCCGTGGCCGGATAGGTGCCGAAATCGTTGAACCAATAGTGCTTGGCAAAACGATACATCCAGTGCTTCTCCGGAATCTCGCGGCCCGGGAGATCCTGGCTCGACCGTGGCGTCATCGCCAGCAGTTCCTGTCGGGCGGTGCCCCGCTGGGTTGTGTCATGGGCCCCGTGTCGGTCGGCGATCTCGAGGATCAGCCGAGGATTTTCGAGCACCACGCAGCCCCGGCTATGCGACGCGGCGGCGTCACGCATATCTTTCAAGAATGCTGACTGCGTCACCTGCTCGTAGAACGATCCTGTGCCAACCTGTTCCACCGCCAACTGAATGATCGGGCAAGGCTCGATCCCGCCGGAAGGGCCGACATGGTGCGTGAGGCCGACCGCCATCGGGCAGAGCGCGTCTCCCTTGTCGTCGTAGTAGGCATCGACAATCGCGATCGGGAGCCGAGCCCGCTGTTCGACCACGAACTTTCGCACGCGAACGAGTTGGTCGGGCGTGAGCGCCAACTCAGGGGAAGACTCCGGGCCGACCGGACGATAGCCGTGAAACCAGGCGTAATGCACGCCCATGTCGATCAGACGCTCGAGCCACTCCACGGTAAGCATGGTGTCGATGTTGGAACGGCAGAGGCTCGTGGCCACTCCGGTGATGAGGCGGGCGTCGAGGCAGAGTTGGAGTCCGCGAAGCGACCGGTCGAGTACCTGGCGGTTGCCACGGCGGACGTCGCTGGTTGCCGCATCCCCTTCGATGCTCACCAGCGGCGTGGCGTTGCCGAGCGCCTGCAGCCGACGGGCGATCTCGGGCGTGATCAGCTGGCCGTTGGTGAAGATTTGGAAATAGCAGTCGGGATGAGCCGCCAGCAGGTCGAGCAGCCGCGGGTGGAGGAACGGCTCACCCCCGAGCAGCCCGAAGAAGACGTTGCCGTGGGCCTTCGCATCGCGGACGATCGCGTCGAGTTCCTCGAACGGCACCATCGTTCGCGGCGCCTGCACGTCGACCCAGCAGCCCTGGCACTTGAGATTGCAGGAGTTGATCACGGAGAGATGCAGAAACGGTGGGAAGACGATGCCCTTCCGTCGCCGGGCCTTGAATTTCTCGACCGCAATCAGTCCCTTCACGCCGAAATTCCAGCCAAACTTCCAGAGGCAGTTGGGCGCCACGGAAGACAGCATGTGGCCAGCCATCTGGGGCAGGATCATAAATGGATGCTCGAAGAGGGAAAACGGGACAGCAGGAGGGCTGATCGGCACGGTAAGTGCTACTCCCCGTGGCGGCGAGTTTCCAACTTGCCGAATCGAGGCACCCGTCTCGTTATAGCCGCGCGGGGATGCGGTGCGTGGGCACGGGCCGACCGGGCCGGAAGTGTTCGAGGTGAAGAATGTCGTAGGGGAGGCTGCCGGCACAGGCTGACACCGCTGCTCGCACGGCCTGCTCGAGCACGTCCGGATCGGCCTCAGCCCGCAGGTTGACGAGCAACCGGCCGATGTCCACCGGCTCGGCCAGCCTGTGTGAGAGGACCGGGGCGTCGGCGGTGCGGACGAGGTTGGCGGCGGCGAGTTCGAAGGGATCGCCGTCGACGGCGAGCGTTCCCTTGAGATGCGCGATTTCGTGGCCCCTCGCCTCGAGGCTGCCGCGGATGTGCGAGAGGATCGCCATCAGCATGTCGTTGCCATCAAAGTCTGCGTCGCCGTCGGCATCGGCCGCGCCGATTTTCACCTCGGCGTTCAGCCAGCCGAGCAGCGATTCCCCGAGGGCGTAGCGGTCATAATCGATTTCGGCGATCGCGGCTGCCTGCGAGGTGTCGGTGAGCAGGTGCGCAAACCAGGGATCGAGACCGGTGCCGTCGCGGGCGGAACATTCGATGATGGTCGCGTTCGGATTCACCGCTGCGAGCGCGGCTGTCAGCCGCTCCCGCCGCGCCGCGTCGACCAGATCGCACTTGTTGATAACGATGAGCTCCGCTTCTTCGAGCTGCTTGCGGTAGATGTAGGCCACGTGTTCCGAGAGCTTCGCGGAAGCGAGTCCGAGCACGCGTTCGGCTCGCAGCGGATCGACCAGCACGCTCATCGGCGCCACGGTGAAGCGATCGCCGTAGATCTGCTCAAGTGGCAGGGTCACCGTCGCGACGAGGTCGGTGCAGCTCCCCACCGGTTCGGCAAGCAGCACGTCGGGCGCTGTCTCCCGCGCGAGTGACTCGGCCGCCTTGACCAGCGACGTGAACCGGCAGCAGAAGCAGCCTCCGACGATCTCCTCGACAGGCATCCGATGCGCTGCGGCCAGCGCCGTATCGACAAGCCCGCCGCCCTGATCGTTCGTAATCAGGCCCACGCGGAGCCCGCGGGCGTTGAGCCAGGCTGCCAGCTGCAGGATCGCGGTCGTCTTTCCCGCGCCAAGAAAACCACCGATCATGATGGCGCGGGCTTTGGCGGTGGTCACGATTCGTCTCCTGAATCAGGTCGGTCGCCATCACTATAGCGGGAGGCCTGCAGCCGATCGATCTGTTCGGTGAGCAATGCGACATAGCCGTGCACGTCGAGATGGCCTGGTGTGGGCGTGCCCTGAACTGCGTAGAGCCAGCCGGCCCCGTAGGGATCGGAATGCGTGAGGCAGGCCTCGGCGGTGAGGGCGGGGTTGGCTGCCTGCAGAATGCCGTCAACCACGCAAAACAGATCACTGACCGCCTTGAAGCCCTCGACCGTGCCGAGGCGACATCCGCCCCCGACCTGCTGTCCTGGCGTGACCTCCAGCACCATCTCCACCAGTTCACCGAGCATCCGCGTGGCGAATTTCGTAAAGCCGACGTGCCAGAGCCGCGGCGTGTCAGTGGCGTCACCGGCAGTTGCCGGCCCGCCATCCGCTGGACGCATCCAGAAATGGGACGGCGCATAGACGCAGTCGATGGGGAACCGCGCCGAAAAGTGGGCATGCCGAAAGCGGACGGTTTCCATGGGAACGATGCTACCCGTATGCCTCGCGGCTCCGCAACCGCCTGAAACCGTGTTGGTCACCGTCGCCGCATGGGGGGACGCGACCCGCCTGGACGCGGCGCATCCCGCCCACTCCGCAGACGGTCGAGCAATTTTTTGATGTCGCCGGGTAGCGGGCTCGAGAAACGGAGATCCTCGCCCGATTCGGGATGCACGAATCCCAACTCAGCGGCATGCAGCATCACTCGCGGGGCCTGCGATGTGTCTTCCACCTTCATATGCCGCGGGGCCGAGTAGACCCGCTCGCCGCAGACCGGGTGGCCGATCTCCGCAAGATGGATGCGGATCTGATGGGTGCGACCGGTTTCCAGCCGGCATTCGACGAGCGTGAAGGCGTCGCCGAAGTTCTCGACAGGCTGCACATGCGTGACGGCCCGCTTGCCTTCTTCCGTGTCGGACGAGCCACGGCGGCCGTCGCCGCGATCGCGGACGAAATTCGTCTGGATCGTTCCGGCGCCGACCCGACCCACGCAGATGGCCAAATACCGCCGGTGTGTGGTGTGGGCACGAAACTGTTCGGCCAGAATCCGCTCGGCCGGCACCGAGCGGGTAAAGACGACGAGCCCACTCGTCTCACGATCGATCCGGTGCACCGCCCGCACCGGCGGAACATGGCGGTGCTTTTTGCCCCTGGCTCCGTGGCGGGCGAGCAGATAGCCGGCGATCGCGTCGGGCACCAGTTCGTCGAGCGTCGGCTGGATCTGACGCCGCCGTGTCGGCCAGGAGAGTTCCTCGGTGTGCCGGGTGGTGGTGATGCCAGTCGGCTTGTCGACCACCACGACCTGGTCATCGAGATGAACGACTCGCACGTCGTCGGCCTTGGGCGGGGCGGCCGCGGCAGCCGCGAGCACCTTCACCACCTCGCCTTCTTTCAGCCGTCTGGCCACGTCGGTGCAGATGTTGCCATGGATCAGCACGTGCCTCGACCGCACGAGTTTCTGCACCTGCGACCAGCTCGCCCCGCCGGATTCCCCAGCGGCCAGCTTCGCGCGGAGAAAGGCTGCGAGCGTCTGTCCGCAATCGGTTGCGGTGACGTGATGGATGGTGCCGGGCGCTGGTTTCATGGAGTCAATCTACCATGGAGTCCACCGGCTTCCGCCGGGGGCTTTTATGGAATCTGATCGATCCGTGAGGGGCTGCCCATGCCCCGAGAGCCGGCGTTGCTGACAAGCGCAGGCAGGATGCCGGAGCGCAGTCAGCATCGAGTGAGCGAAGGACAGGATGTCCGTAGCGAACGTCCGGCGACGGGGCACGGGCAGCCCCGAACCGTCGACAGCGGGCCAGAGAACACCCGGCTTGACCGGGGTTTTCGGGGTTTTAGACTCTGAGGGGAGGCCTCTCTACGGCAG
>CANETO010000074.1 GCA_947440895.1 Planctomycetaceae bacterium
GGACCACCTCGGCCGATGCGGTGAGCCAGACGACAGGCCGGCCCAGCCTGTGCAGCAACGCACGATTCTCCTCCCGGAGCACGACTCCACCACCGGTGGAGAGCACGCCGGAGACACGCTCGAGACACTCGGCCAGCACGACGCTCTCTTCGTCGCGGAAGACCGCCTCGCCACGCGATCTCACCAGCGACGCGATCGAGCAGCCAAGTTTTTCCTCGAGGACCAGATCGGCATCCAGCCAGCCGCAGCCGAGCGTGTCGGCGAGGAGGGACGCCACGGTCGATTTCCCCGTGCCCCGGTAGCCGATGAGGGTGATGCGTGGCATGGGATCAAAAACCTCAGGGAACGACGGGCGATCTTCCGCTGGTCTGCCGTCAATCGGGGGAACGAGCCGATGAGGTGGCCCGCTTGAGAGCGTCACGCATCACCTGAACGGGGGCGTCGGCGCCATGCCAGATCCGAAACTGGATCGCCGCCTGCCGGACGAACATATCCACCCCGGTCACGATCTGGCAGCCCACCGACCGGGCCTCTTTCACCAAGAGCGTGTTCTCGGGATTGTAGACGGTGTCGAAGACGATCATGTAAGGACGCAGGTGCTCCTTGGCGTACGGTGTTTCATCCACGTGGGGATGCATCCCGATCGGCGTGGCGTTCACGATGCAGTCATGAGGCACGCGGTAACGGGCATTCCACTCGACCGCCTTGCAGCCGACCTCCGTGGCGATCCGCTTGGAACGCTCGACCGTGCGGGAACTCACGGTGACATCCACCCCCTGCTGCTTCAGCCCAAAGGCCACCGCCCGCGCAGCGCCGCCGGCACCGAGCACGATCGCGGTCTTCAGACCGAAACCCTCGCCCGGGACTTCGGGCTCGCCAGCATTGACTCCCGCGGCATCCCGGTAGAGCAGGGCATCCCTCAGGCTCTCCACGGCCGCGATGGCATCGGTGTTGGATGCAGCCACACCGGAAGGCTCGAACGCCAGCGTGTTGGCCGCGCCGATCGACGTGACAAGATCGTCCTGCCGTACGACGTGCTTGAGCACAGCCTCCTTATGGGGAATCGTCACACTGAGGCCCGACAGCGGCCAGTTCACCGCCCGCTCGAGAAACTCGTCGAGCTGTTCGGCGGGTACCCGAAAGGGAAGATAGACCGCGTCGATGCCAGCCGCCTCGAGCGCCGCGTTGTGGACGACAGGACTCAGGCTGTGGGCCACCGGATCGGCCACGACGCCATAGATCCGCGTGGCCGTCGTGATCGAGTCATAGCGGTAGAGATCGCGCATCTGCCGCCAGCCAATCTGGCCGGGCGCCAACACCCGGTCTTCGTGAAACGTGGCGAACGTGAAGGGAGCCCCGCAGCTGCCGACAAGGACCCGGGTGGGCATCCCAATGTCCCCCATGCACAGTCCCACGGTCGGGATCCGGGACGACCGCACCAGCTCCATCATCCGCAGGTTGTCAGTGGGATGGTTCGCCATGGTGGCGATCTTGACGATGTCGGCGTCCATGGCAGCCATCCGTGCATGGATCGCCGCCAGGTCGGCAGGCGTCTTATGAAAATCGTGGTGGCTGATGATCCGCTTCGTGCGGCCGTAACGGGGAACACTCGCAGCGATGTCGTCCTCGAGATCGACATAGTCGGCCCCCTCCACGATCGCCGTTCGCAGCACGAGTCGGCGGGCCTCTTCCGACTGCCCCCAGCGTCCACCGTCCGCGGCGCGGCGGCAGGTGGCGATCACGGGGCAATGCCTCTCGCGAAGCAGACGTGCCACCTGCACGGGCCCCTCGATGTAGTCGAGCCGCAACTCCACAAGGCCGATGCCGTGCTCGGCCAGATACTTGTGTTCGGCGATGACATGCCGATGCCGGCCCCGTCCGATGCTGACGCAGATCATGGTGATGTCCGTGGGATGCTGGGCTCAGGTGCGGCGAAACTGCCTGTCGAGATCCTGCCGGGAAAGCACGAGGGAGGTTGGTCGGCCATGGGGACAGTGATGTGACTCGCGAACCAGCCGTCGATCGCGCACGAGCGACTCGACCTCCTCCTGCGACAGCGGATCCCCCGCCTTGATGGCGGCGCGGCAGGCCAGCCCATGCAGCACCTCGTCAACGAGGACACCTGAGTCGCCGCCGGCCGCCACGGCCGCCAGTCGATCGAGCACCTCCCGAACGATCTCGGCGGCCGGTGTCGTGCCGGCCAGCACCGGCTTTGCCGTCACGATCACCGTCGATCCGCCAAAGGGCTCCACCCGCATGCCCGCCCGGTCGAGGGCCTCGGCATGTTCGGTGACCAGTTCCAGTTCGGCCGCCTCAAGATCGACTTTTTCAGGAATCAGCAGCGGCTGAATCTCCAGGTTTCCAGCTGCGACCGACGCCTTCAGCCGCTCATAAAGAACCCGTTCGTGCAACGCGTGCTGGTCGATCACCTCGATCCCATCCCCACACTCGACCACGATGTAGCGGTTGTGCATCTGGACGGCCCGTTCCCCATGTGCCTGGGCCACGCCGGTGGCCCTCGACGTCTGCTCGCGCGCGACGGGAAAACCGGCTGGAGCATCGTCGGCCTGCTCCCAGAGGGGCATTGCCCGCGATGGAACGGCAACTCCTCCGGAAACGTCCCCCGGCAATGGCGACCGTGGCTGACCGAACCACGGTGCCAGAGCAGACGATGGGCCTGACGCTGTTCGAGCAGCGGACCACGCCCCACCCACACCGTCAGCACGAGCCAACGGGCCTTGTCCGCGATCCTCGCTGGAAGTTGGCCAGATCGGCTCCGGAGTCTTGAGACGCGTCCCCATGTCGGCTTGGAGAAAGGCCGTACGCAGCGCGGCGAGGACGAGTCGATAGAGCCTGGAGGGCTCCCGAAAGCGAACCTCCATCTTGGCCGGATGCACGTTGACATCGACCATTTCGGCCGGGACATCGAACTGCAAAAAGACGATCGGCTGGCGTCCGGAGAGGAGCAGTCCGCGGTATCCCTCCTGCACGGCATGCAGGATCGAGCGGTCACGAAACGGCCGCCCGGCCACGAACAGATACTGCAGACGGGTGCCGGCCATGTCATCCTCCGGCCGGCCGACCAGCCCCCGCACGGAGATCTCGTCGTCGTTCGCCGCCACCTCGATGAGGCGGTCAGCGAGGCTCGCACCGAAGAGCCCGCCGATCCGGTCCCGCCATGCCGAGACGGCGGGCAGTTCGTGAACCCGTCGGCCATTGTGTGACAACGACAGCGCCACCCCCGGATGGGCCAGGGCGGTGCGCACGAAGGCCTCGGAGGCATGCGACCATTCCGTCTGCGGCGCCCGTAGAAACGCCCGCCGGGCGGGCACGTTGCCGAAGAGCTGATGCACCTCGACGGTCGTGCCGAGGCCACAGCCTTCGGGCATCACCTCTCCCACGCGGCCGCCATCCACCGTCAGGCTGGCCCCAGTGCCGTGCGGCGTGCGCGAGCGGATCACGAGCCGGGCCACCTCGCCGATGCTCGCCAGAGCCTCGCCGCGAAACCCCAGCGTTTCGATGTGCTCGAGATCCTCCGCCACCCGCAGTTTGCTGGTGGCATGGGCCGTGACCGCGAGCATCAGATCGTCGGCCTCGATGCCGCCGCCGTCGTCCACGACGCGCACCAGTCCGATGCCCCCTTGCTCGAGCGCGACGTCCACCCGCGAAGGCGCCGCGTCGAGGGCGTTTTCCAGTAATTCCTTGACCGCGCTGGCGGGCCGTTCTACGACCTCCCCGGCGGCAATGCGGTTGACCACCGACACCGGTAGTTTGTGAATTCTCGCCATGGATCGTCCCCGCCTCCGCCGTGGTCGGTCAGGGCAGCTGGTACTCCTTGATCTTTCTGTAGAGCGTTCGCTCACCGATGCCGAGCAGTTCGGCCGCCTGTTCGCGGTTGCCACCCGTGAGTTTGAGTGTTTCGGTGATCAGGATCCGCTCCACGTCCTCCAGCCGGCGGCCCACAAGCGCTGCAAGGCCCGCCGGCATGTCGCCGGCTGACGCCGCAGCCGCGCCCGAAGCGTCCTCTAAAACACTGGTGTCGACCGCCGTTGCAGGCTCAAGTTCCAGCGGCAGGTCATCCACGTCGAGCAGGTCGTCACAGTCGACGACCACCATGCTCTCGATCACGTTGCGCAGCTGGCGGACGTTGCCCGGCCAGTCGAATGAGCCCAGCTTCATGCGGGCGGCCAGCGACATGCCCTTGATCGCCTTGCTGTGTCGCTTGGCGAATTGCCGGATGAAGTGCTCGATGAGAAGGGGGATGTCGGCGGCCCGTTCCCTGAGCGTGGGGATCGCGATGGTGACCACCTTCAGCCGGTGGTAGAGGTCGCTGCGGAAGGAGCCCGCTGCAATGGCGTCCTCCAGATTCCGATTCGTGGCCGACAGGATCCGCACGTTCACGCGTGTGGGCGAGTTGGAGCCGACGCGGGTGATCTCCCCAGATTCGAGGACCCGCAGCAGTTTGATCTGCGTCGGCATCGGCATGTCGCCCACTTCGTCGAGGAACAGCGTGCCGCCATTGGCATACTCGAACTTGCCGACGCGGTCACTCGAGGCATCCGTAAAGGCGCCCCGCACATGGCCGAACAGTTCGCTCTCAAGGATATTCTCGCTCAGGGCCGCGCAGTTGAGGGCCACGAACGGCTTGCCCTTCCGGGGGCTATTCTGGTGAATGGCCTGGGCCACGAGTTCCTTGCCGGTGCCGGTCTGCCCCTGGATCAGCACCGTGGCATCCGTGGGCGCAATCCGCTTGAGTCGTTCAATCAAACCCAGCATCTGCGTACTCGACCCGACCACTCCCTCGAAGCCAAATTTCTCGTCGAGCCGGCGGTTCAGCTCAAGATTCTGCCGTCTGAGCCGAACGCCCGCGGAAGCCTTTTCGACGGCCGTCCGCAGGTGGGCGAGGTCGAGAGGCTTTTGGAGGTAGGTGCACGCACCCTGCTGCATCGCGGCAACCGCCGAGGGGATCGTGCCGTGGCCGGTGACCACGATCACCTCCGTATCGATCGACGCGGCCTTGGCCCGTGCCAGGATCTCGAGGCCGCCGATGTCGTTCATCATCAGGTCGGTGACAACGACATCGAACGAATCCTGTTCAATCTTTCGGGCCCCCTCCGTGCCACTCCCCACCACCACGACCTGATAGTCGAGACGACTCAAAACCTCGCCCATGGTGCGGGCATGAACGATGTCATTGTCGACCACCAGCACCCGCACCATCCCCTGCATACCGGCGGGGGTGGCCGTTTGTGCGGCAGCAGCAGTGTCTCGTGGCTGGGTCATGATGCGTTCGATGGTACGAAGCCACCCTGTGACCCGTCCAGTTGCCGGGCGGCGGCCGGAGCCCCATCCTTGGCCCCGGCGGACCGCGGCTCGACCGTGGGCAGACGGGGAGGAGCGGGCAGCCAGATCGTGACCTTGGTGCCCCGACCAGGCGTGCTCTCGATGTCGATGGAACCACCATGGGCCTCGACGATCTTGCGGGCCGTGGGTAGGCCGAGCCCGGAGCCGCCCTGCTTGGTCGTATAGAAGGCCCGGAACGCCTTGGAGAGCGTCTCCGGCTCCATGCCCGGACCGGCGTCGATCAGCTCCAGCAACACCCCCAAGCCAGCAGGCCGCGTCCGCACTACCAACTGCCCGCCTCCCTCCATGGCCTGCACCGCGTTGATCAACAGATTGAGCACCGCCGACCGCAGTGTCTCGCGGTCGAGGCGGACCATTGGAAGTTCTGGATCGAGATACCGAACAATCTCGACGTGGGCATCCCGGGCCTGTGGAGCATAGAAGTCGAGCAGTTGGTCGATTTCAGCATTGAGGCTCCCCGGTTCGAGCGCGAGCTTTTCCTGACGCGCGAAGTCGAGAAAATCTCCCAGCAGCTTCTGCAGGCGGTCGCACTCCTGACGCACAAGGTCGATCTTTGCCTTGGCACGGCGATCGCGATGCTTCGTCGGTGAATCCGGATCTGTCTGCTCGAAGTCCTCGGCGAGGAGCTCCATGTTCAGCCGAATCGTGGAGAGCGGATTGCGGATCTCGTGGGCAAGAGCGCCCACGAGAGCCGCGAATTCCGCATAGGTTTCCGCCCGAGAGCGGATTGAATCGTCGACGGACGACATGGCCCCTTCCACGAAGTTCCCGGAGCCCGGACCTCTCAGGATCAGTTACCGGGCTGGTTGCCCGCCTGGGCCTGCTCTCGCATCGCAGCCTTGCGGCTGAGTTTGACGCGATCCTGGTCGTCGACGGCGATCACCTTCACACGCATGATGTCGCCCACGCGGCACACGTCCGCGACGCTCGACACATACTCATCCGACAGTTCGCTGACGTGGCAGAGGCCGTCTTTCCCAGGCACGAGTTCGACGAATGCGCCGAAATCCTTCACGCTCGTCACCCGGCCCTCGTAGATCCGGCCGATCTGGATCGAGGCGGTGAGCGCCTCGATCTTCGCCATGGCCGCCATCGCGCCCTCGGCGTCGTGGCTGGCCACCGTCACGGTGCCGTCGTCTTCGACCTCGATGCTGGCACCCGACGATTCCTGGATGGCGCGAATCGTCTTGCCACCCGGACCGATGAGCAGGCCGATCTTCTCTGGGTCGATCCGGGTCCGCAGGAGCCGCGGCGCCCAGGGCGAAATCTCTTCACGCGGCCGGCGGATCGCCGACAGCATATTGCGCAGGATTTCCAACCGGGCCTCGCGAGACTGCCGCAGCGTGGCCTCAATGATCGCGGGCGAGATGCCGTCGATTTTCAGGTCGAGTTGGATGCCCGTGATGCCCTGGTGGGATCCGGCGATCTTGAAGTCCATGTCACCGTAGTGGTCTTCGTCACCGATGATGTCGGTGAGCAGCACCCACTTCTGGTCCGTCTGCTTGACGAGGCCAACGGAAATACCGGCCACCGGATTGGAGATCGGCACGCCAGCAGCCATCAGGCCGAGCGTGGCACCACACACCGACGCCATCGAACTGGAGCCGTTCGACTCGAGGATGTCGGAGATCACGCGGATGGTGTAGGGGAAGACGTCGGGATCGGGCAGCACGGGCTTGACGCTCCGCTCGGCCAGGGCCCCGTGGCCGATTTCCCGACGACCCGGACCGCGAATCGGTCGCACCTCACCGACGGAATACGACGGGAAGTAGTAGTCGAGCATGAACTTCTTCGAATACTCGTCGACAAGCCCGTCCACCCGCTGCTCGTCTTTGCCGGTGCCGAGCGTGATGGTGATGAGGGCCTGCGTTTCGCCACGCTGGAAGAGGGCCGAGCCGTGCACCCGGGGCAGGAGATCGACATCGCAGTGGATCGGCCGCAGCGACGTGTAGTCACGGCCGTCGGGCCGCTTCCCGTCGAGGATGTTCTCGCGAACAGCCTGCTCCTCCAGGGCATGCCAGACATGCGCGAAGTCGGTGTCGCTGAAGCCGCCCGCATCGCCGGCCTTTGCCGTTGCCGCCGGCTCCGACGGAGCAATCTCGGCCTTGGCCCGCTCGCGAAGGGCCTTGACGGCCTGACCGCGATCGTGCTTGCCAGCAATCGCCTTGGCACCCCTGAGCTCCGCGAGGTACCCACGGGTCAGTCGGTCACGCAGGCCAGAGTAGTCTGCCAGCACGTATTCCTTCTTTGGCTTGCCGGCCTTGCGGACGAGTTCGTCCTGCATCTCACAGATCGTGCGGATGTGACGGTGCGCCTCTCCAAGCGCCTCGAGCATGCGATCTTCAGGCATCTCTCGGGCAAAACCCTCGATCATCAGCACGGCCGTTGGGCTGCCGGAAACGATGAGATCGAGGTCGCTCTCCTCGAGCTGATCCTGAGTCGGGAACGGAATGAACTGTCCGTTCACCTGA
>CANETO010000075.1 GCA_947440895.1 Planctomycetaceae bacterium
ATTCGTGACGGCCGGCTGCTGACCAATCCACTGACGCCATGGTCCTCGTCGCCCCTTGGCGGCCCCCCTTCTCCGAACAACCACGAGCACCGCTCCCTGCCATGAACGACATCAACGAACGCTTCACGGTCCGCCTTCGCAAGGCGGTGCATGTCTTCTCTGCCGGCCACTTCATCACGCTCACCGACGACCTCTGCGAGGCCGTGCATGGCCACAACTGGCTGGTCGGTGCCGATGTCGAGGGCCGGCCCGATGCGCATGGAATGGTCGTCGATTTCATCATGCTCCGCGATCTGCTCTCGCAGATCGTGTCGCGTCTCGATCACAGCATGCTCCTCCCCACTCAAAACCGTCTGCTGCATGTGTCGACAGCCGCCGGCCCGGTGGTCGACGGTGTCGCCGGCCCGGCCGAGGTCACCGTGCGGTTCCAGAACCGCCGCTGGGTCTTTCCGGCCGATGAGTGCCGGCTCTTGCCTCTGGAAAACACGACCGCCGAATGGCTGGCCCGCTGGATCGGTCGCGAGCTTCAAGGCGCGATGGCCGCGGCCGGCAGGCCCATCACCGGCTGCCTGCGGATCGAGGTGGACGAGTGCCTCGGACAGTCTGCCGTCTGGGAAGTCACTCCTCGGTAACGAGCAACTTGGCCGCCGCTTCGAGCGCCAGCGACATCACGCGTCCCTCCAGGCGGATTCGCATCAGGCCGACGCCGTCAGGATTTCTCTCGACCATTCCGGTCGCGCCCAAGGCGAGACCGGAATCGGTAAGGGAACGTAGGAATTCCGACGACTGGTCGAGCACGCGGGTCAAGCGAAAGGGTTGGCCCGCCGCACATTCGGCCAAAGACTGCGTTGCCGGTTCGACAGGCGGTTCGAGCGTGAGTCCTTCGACGCGTGGAATCGGGTCTCCATGCGGATCGACATCGGGATGGCCGAGGAAGGCGTCGATCCGATCGACCAAGAGGTCGCTGACGGCATGCTCCATATGTTCGGCTTCGTCATGGACCTCGTCCCAGCTCATGTCGAGTGTGCGGAGCAGAAAGAGTTCGATCAGCCGATGCCGTCGAATCACTCTCAGGGCCAGCAACCGGCCGGCCCGCGAGAGCGACACGCCCTCGTACGGTTTGTGGGTCGCCAGCCGGGCGGCGTCGAGTGTCTTAAGCATGCTCGTGACGGTGCCGGGGGAGACGTCGAGCGCCGCGGCGATCTGGCCGGTGGTGGCCGGTTGCCCCGCCTGGGCGACGGCGATCTGATAGATCGTTTTGACGTAGTTCTCGACTGTCAGACTGGGCACGGGGGATGACCTCGCTGGCCACGAAACTGAAAACGGCCGCTGAGACGGCCCATCAATGCCACCGTTTTACTTGTCGGGGCCAAAAAGGTGCCAGCCACCAACCAAAATTGGGGCACGCTAGACTGAGGCCTTCTCCCCACACCTCCCCTATGTGGTGGCTGGCACATTTTTTTTAGAAGGCACTGGAATGCATCTCAACGCGGGAGCCCTGCGGCTCGCCGAGGAAATCCTCTCCCGATCAGCCGAGCTTGGCGTAGCATGCCACACGACAGCCGTCGGTGTCCGTGTCATCGACTGCGGCGTGAAGGCTGAAGGGAGCGTCGAGGCGGGCGTGCTGCTCGCGAGGGCCGCGATGGCCGGGCTCGGTGCCGTGCACGTGGAACAGCCCGGACATCCATCGGAGGCATTCGAATCGGTCTGGCCCGCCTGCGAGTGGCCGATCGTGGCTGTCACCAGCGATGCACCACTGGCGGCCTGCCTCGCCGCACAGTATGCGGGCTGGAAGGTGAGCACGCCTCACTACTTCGCGATGGCCAGTGGACCAATCAGGGCGGCGATTGGCCGAGAGGATCTCTTCGACGATATCGGGATGCGGGAGCGACCGGATGCCGCCGTCGGACTGCTCGAGGCGTCAAAGCTTCCGCCGGACGATGTCTGTCTCATGTTGGCCGCCGACGCGGGAGTGGCGGCCGACAAACTCGTGCTGTTGGTCGCCCGCACGGCGAGCATCGCCGGCACGCTGCAGGTGATCGCCAGGTCGCTCGAGACCGCGCTGCATAAACTCCACGAACTCCACTTTGACCTGCGCCGGATCCGAAAGGGCTCCGGCCGCGCGCCGCTGGCCCCCGTGCCCCGGAAAGACGATCTCGTCGCCATCGGTCGCACCAACGACGCGATCCTCTACGGCGGCCATGTCGTGCTGGAGGTGACCGGCGACGACGCCAGCCTCATCGAAGTCGGACCGCAGATGGTGAGCCGTGCGTCGGCCGACTACGGCGTGCCGTTCTGCACGCTCTTCGAACAAGCGGGCCGCGATTTCTACGCGATCGATCCGGCGCTGTTCGCGCCGGCACTGGTCGACCTGGTCAATCTCGACACGGGCCACCGCCACCGCTTCGGCGGCATCGCTCCCGAGATTGTGCGGACGTCGTTCACAACACCGCAGGCCGCAACCGCCGACCCTGGAGCATGACTGCGGTGCGGAAGCATACTGGCGGCGGACTTCGCGTGGCCGTGATCGGCGAACCAACCGGCTGGCATGTCAGCCGCCTGCTTGCTGCCCTCGCAGCCCGCGGCCATCAGGGCACGGTGGTTCGCTGGACCGACCTGACGGCAGAAGTTACGGCGACCCCGGTTGCGGCAGGTGCCGCCACCGGTGGTCAGTCCCAGTCCCGCGAACGGTTTCTACCGCCGGAACTCGCATCGGCGGATCTCGTCATCGTGCGGGGCATGCCGGGCGGCGGCCTGGAGGAGGTGGTCTTCCGCATGGATCTCCTCGGCCGGCTGGCGGCCCACGGCATGCCCGTCATCAACAGCCCACGAGGTTTGGAAATCGCCATCGATAAATACCTGTCACTGGCCCGGATGGCGGCCGCCGGACTACCCGTCCCTCGCACGGTAGTCGCCCAGAGCCCGGTGGCGATCGAGGCGGCCTGGCGTTCTCTGGGAAACGACTGCGTCGCCAAACCGTTGTTCGGCTCGTGCGGCCGCGGGATCGTCAGGATCTCCGATCAGGAATCGCTCGCGGCGTTGCTCCAGACAACGACTGCCTCCCAGCCTTCAGGCGGCGTCGCCTACCTC
Source organism: Planctomycetaceae bacterium (assembly GCA_947440895.1). GTDB lineage: Bacteria > Planctomycetota > Planctomycetia > Pirellulales > UBA1268 > CAMCQY01. Next base: position 3,091 of record CANETO010000075.1, read on the forward strand.
CAGGAGTTCGTGCCACACGACGGCTGGGATGTGCGGATTTTGATCGTGGGGAACAACACGTTCTCCATCCGGAGGTTCGCGGCCCCTGGCGAATGGCGGACCAACGTCTCGCTCGGGGGACGGCCAGAGGCGTTTGAACCACCGCAGGCCTGGGTCGAACTGGCCCGGGCCGCCGCCCGGGCGGTGGAAACGGAGATTGCCGGCGTCGATCTGCTGCCCGGACCAGATGGGCGGGTCGTGGTGCTGGAGGTCAACGCCGTACCGGGCTGGCGAGGGCTGGAGTCGGCGACGGGCTTCGATGTGTCTGGTGCGGTTGTCCAACACCTGGAAAAACGCCTAGACAGCGTCTCTGATGGGACGGACAACTTGGTAAACCAGAGAACGTAGGCGAGGGGGTCGGCGGAAGCTCGAGGAGCGTTGGGCCGCCGCGGCCCCCGCGACGAGACTTTTGCCGCCCCCGAAGCCGGTGCTTCACCAACCCAGGACACGCTCCAGCCAACTGTGAATGCCGGTCCTTGAGAATCTTTTCTGGGGGCGGCACAACCCGGACACTTGGCAAATGCGAAACGCGACCCCTGCCTACTTCTTGCGCAGCCGACCCCGTGCCACCAAAACGAGCACCGCTGCCCGTAAATAAGTCGCCCGCCTTGTTTGAGACGTAAGTCGTTGCAGTGCTAGCACTTAATGCTATCGCTTGACCGCCGCGCAACAGTTGCCCGCAGCTTCGACGTCGAACTGCCGCGATCCCTGCCGGCGGAGAACATCCGCGGTGTCAGGGATCGGCAGAACCCGCCCAACCGCAGGCCGTCCCGCCGGGCACGGCCACCTCAGACAAGGACAGCACTTCCATGCCAGCCACCGCCCACGACCTTGAAACCGACCATGCCTCCGCCGCAGTCCTTGAGGTGGCGGAAAGACTGCATGCGATGACCCCCGACTGGCTGATCTTCTTTCGAGAGGTATTGGGCGTGGACGGGATCGTGCGGCGGACCTTCAACAACCCCGAGGCCCTGGTCCGGTTCGAGTGCAGCCCTCAATACGCCCGGATTCGCGAGATGCTCGACGAACTCCGGGAGCGGCAGCGGGATCGGCCCACTGAACGGGAAGTCCAGCGGGTGATCACCGTCCGGATGCCAAGTTCCCTCCACGAAACCCTCAAGGCTGAGGCGGACGAGATGCGAGTCAGCATCAACGCCCTCTGCATTTCAAAGCTGATGAAACTCATCGACGGCGAGGGCCGGCGGGACCTGACGACCCCGGCCACCCCCCGGGCCGTCCAAAAAGAGGTGTAAGAAAGGACTGGAGCGGACCTGTAAGCCGGGTTCTGTTCCCCTCGAGCCCCGGAAGGGCCGTTGGGGCGACGACCATTTCTCTAGGACGCCGGTTGCCCGGCGCCTCCAGCAGCCGACCCGGAAGTGGCTGGCGAAACGGGTCGTTTCGCGCCGATCACCGCCGCGGCAGAGCAACGGCGACATCGAACTTCTTCCTGCTTGGCCTTGCTCCCGATGGGGTTTACCGAGCCAGACCGGTCACCCGGCCTGCTGGTGAGCTCTTACCTCACCGTTTCACCCTTACCCGCGGAGCGAACCCCGCGGGCGGTCTGTTTTCTGTGGCACTTTCCCTGGCCTCGCGGCCGGTGGGCGTTACCCACCATCGCACCCTGCGGAGCCCGGACTTTCCTCCCGCCAGCATTCCCCCAGGATGCCAAAACGACAGCCTGCGGTCGCTGGCCAGCGATCATCTGGTCCGCTCCAGTCCAACAACCAGTCTACGCCGCAGACGCCGCCTTCGTGGGGCCAGACGCCGAAAATCCCAGTCGGACTGATTTTCTTGACGATCGAACCGCTTCGGCCTTAATTTCGTACTAGGTTTGAATGGTCGCTGAGTGCTGGAGGACGCCTGATTGGCGGCACCGTCAGTTCACTGGTCGGCCCTGCACTCCTCCCCGCCTTCGATTCCTCCCACCATGCCTCACCTACACGGCCCACTGATGGAACAGCGTCCGTCGCATGCCCTCAACTCCGACGCGGCCTCTCGCGACAGTGCCGACACCATGCCGGCGATCTACGGCGAGCTTCAGCCGGTGGGGGGTGGCGACCCAATCCCTCTCCTAAAACCGATGCTCGTCGTTGGCCGGAGGGAGAGCTGCGACATCGTGCTCCGGTTTCCGAACGTGTCTGGCACCCACTGCGAGCTCTCGATCGTCGACGGACGGTGGAGCGTCAAGGACCTGAACAGCAGCAATGGCACGAAGGTCAACGGCTCTCGGATCAGCGAGGGGCATCTCAATCCTGGCGACAGAGTGTCGATCGGACGGCACGAATACGAGGTCTGCTACAGCCCCGACAGTATCGGTGGCGTTGCCGGCTCCTTCTCCTCATCACCGCTCCGGGACATTTTCAGTAAGTCCCTCCTCGCGTCTGCCGGTCTGGAAAATCGTCCTCGGCCCAAGTCGGGGCGACCGCGTTCCTGACGCCGGAGCCGGTGGCACGGCATCCTGTTACACTTTCGTACATGCCCAAGCCCCGCAAGGTCCGCGCCGAGTTTCGTAAAAATCGTTCGACCCGCCGGCGTCATGGTGATCTCACGCGGGCGGTGGCCGCCGATCCTGAGCACGCCTCCGACATGGCGTCTTCGGAGCGGCTCTCGGGCAAGGGCGAGTTGACCCGCAAGCGAACGGTCGTGATCCACGACGCGCCTGCCCGCCCTGACGAACCGTCCGGTGCGGGCGTCACCACGGCACCGGTCGCCGGGGCGACATGGCGGGGTCGGGTGATGCATGTCCACGGTCTGGATAGCTTCGTCCGAATCGACGATGGCCGCACGATCCGCTGCACCACCCGCCGACTGCTGCGGACGCTCTCCACGGAACAACGGCATCCGATTGCCGCCGGCGACTGGGTGCGGATCCGCGACGAGCCTGGCGGCGGTGTCATCCAGTCGATCGATCCGCGTCGCAACTCGCTCTGCCGTGCCAGCCGCGGTCGACGCCACGTGCTCGTCGCCAACGTCGACCAGGTGGTGATCGTGGGCAGCGCCGCCATGCCCGACCTCAAGCCGGCTCTCATCGACCGTCTGCTCGTGGCGGCGGAGTCGGCCGGCATCCGTCCAATCATCTGCATCAACAAGGTCGACCTCGTCGACGCCGCCCGCCTCGTGCCGATGGCGGGCGTCTATGCCCGGATGGGCTACGCGACCGTGCTCTGCTCCGCCGTCACCGGCGTCGGCCTTGCGAGGCTCAGGCATGAACTCGCCGGACGCCTGACGGCCATCGTGGGACAGAGCGGCGTCGGCAAGTCGTCGCTGCTCAACGCCCTCGATCCGAGCCTCGCCCTCCGGGTAGCAGAGGTGAGCCGTGACAACGAAAAGGGACGGCACACCACCACAACGGCACGGCTCATCCCCCACACACTCGGCGAAACGGCCGGAGGCGCGTTCGTCGACACCCCCGGTGTGCGACAGTTTCAGCTCTGGGAGATCGTACCGGCGGAGGTGCCGGCGGCCTTTCGCGATCTGCGACCGCTCGCAAACCTCTGCCGCTTCCCCGACTGCAGCCACACGCACGAGCTCGACTGTGCCGTCAAGCATGCCGTGGCTGACGGTCTGCTCGACACCCGGCGCTGGGAGAGCTGCTGCCATCTCGCGGCCACCGCCGGCTCAAGCGATCCTGATGCGATGGGCGACCATGACTCCAGCGAGGACTTCGAGTGACACAGCCACGGCGGACCAACAGCGTGCAGAGTGAAAGGGCCGTGCTCGTAGGAGTGCTGCTCGACCCTCCCCTCGATCCCCAGCACCCGTTGGATGAACTCGGCGGCCTGGCGGAGACCGCCGGTGCGCAGGTGGTCGCGGAGCTCACGCAGCGACGCGAGCGGCCCGATCAGACCACCTACCTCGGGAGCGGCAAGGTTGCCGAACTCGCCATGCTCGTCGAGCATCACGATGCCGATGTCGTGATCTTCGACAACGATCTCTCCCCCGCGCAGACCCGCAATCTCGAAGGTGAGCTCAAGACCAAGGTGCTCGACCGCTCGGAGGTGATCCTCGACATCTTCGCGGCCCGGGCCCGCACCTACGAGGCCCGACTGGCCGTGGAGTTGGCCCAGCTCGAATACTCGTTGCCGCGGCTCAAACGAATGTGGACCCACCTCTCGCGGCTCAAGATGGGCATCGGCATGCGTGGCCCGGGCGAGAAGCAGTTGGAAGTCGACCGCCGCCTCGTCGAAAAACGAATCCACGACCTCAAGGATGATCTGGCCACCATCCACGGCCGCCGCGAGCGGGAGGTGGCCGCCCGCCACGAGCATCTCACCGTCTCGCTGGTCGGCTACACGAACGCCGGCAAGAGCACCCTCCTCAACAGGCTCACCGGTGCCGGCGTGCTGGCCGAGGACAAACTCTTCGCCACGCTCGACACCCGCACTCGTCGCTGGAAGCTTCCGGGCTGGGGGCCAGTGCTCCTCAGCGATACGGTCGGTTTCATTCGTGACCTGCCGCATCGACTGATCGCCAGCTTCAAGGCGACTCTCGAGGAGACGCGTCAGGCGGACCTGCTGCTGCACGTGGCGGATGCCTCGAGCCCATTGGTCGACGCGCAGATCGCCGCGGTCCGCGATGTATTGGCGGAACTGGAGGTCGACGAAAAGGCCACCCTGCTCGTGCTCAACAAGATCGACGCCGTGGCCG
>CANETO010000076.1 GCA_947440895.1 Planctomycetaceae bacterium
CAAAGCTGTCGACACAGCCACCGAGGCGGCCGTGCAGGCCAAGGAAGACTTCGAGATGCGTTTCAAGACCAGCCTCGCGGAGATTGAGGTCGAGATGGGAAAGCTCCACGATAAAGGGCTTGCCCTGAAGGACGAGGCCAGCGCTCGATGGAGCGAAAGGATGGCCGACCTGAAGGCGAAGCAGACGGTGGCCCGGGAAAAGCTGGAGGAGCTGCGCACGTCCACTGGCGAAGCGTGGGTGCAGGTGGAGAAAGCCGCCCAGTCGGCTTGGGACGATCTGCGAAAGGCCTTCGAAGAGGCCACCAAGGAGTTTTGAGCAGGCAGGCAGACAGGGTATTCTGTGGCTGCATCTATCTCGTGGGGTTGTTGCGGAGCGATTCAACTGAGTGACAGCATGACGAACGTCCAGCCTGGCCGTTACCGACACTACAAAGGCAACGAATACACGGTGCTTGGCGTCGCCCGCCACAGCGAGACGCTTGAGGAGTATGTCGTCTACCGGCAGGAGTATGGCGACCACGGGCTCTGGGTGCGTCCCGCGGCGATGTTCGCCGAGACCGTGGTGGTCGATGGCAAGACTGTGCCGCGATTCGCGATCCTCCGAATGGAGTAGGTGGAGCCCGGGTAGGTATCCGCTACAGCAGTCCGTCGCTTTGCAGTTTGGCTTCGACGACATCCGCCATTTCGCGGGCCTGCTCCTCGAGTTCCTGTACGAGTTCCTCGTCGTCAGCGTCGACGGCGCGGCGGGCAAGGTAGAGCAGGTATTGGGCCTCGTTGCGCCACGCCTTGAGCCAATCCGGCCGCGTGGAGACCGGGCGGTAGATCATCCGCTCCAGCCTGTCGAACTCGTCGTTTGTTAAACTCATGGTGATAGTCTGCCATAGTCTCACTACGGAGACGCGGGGTGAAACGCAGACGAAGCTCTTTTCTCCGCTTGGACGGGTAAAAACTGCTACCGCCCTCCCACGAGTGCCTCCCAGAACTCCTTCGGGCCGTCGAGCGGACGGGTGGAGAGCCGCAGGCGTGCACCGGGCACCTCGAGCGCGACCGCCGCGGTGTGCATCGGTGTCGCCGGCGTGGGCATATAAATGAACGACCGCTGGAAGACGAGAAAGAAAAGGCAGATCGCCCCGTAGACGCAAACGGCAATCGTCAGGATGGTCCAGAGCATGCGGCGGGATCTCATGAAAAGCCAGAACTGGTGGATCGCGATGAGGGGCTGCAGACCTTCTCCCCGTCCTCTGTTACCCCCACGTCACCATCGTAAGATCGACCTCGTAGCCGCAATTGTCGCAAATGGGATTCTGCATCGACACGTGGCCCGCTTCGCAGAATGGGCAGAGATCCGAATCCAAGAGCACCTTGCAGTCTTTGCCCAGCCTGGTCTCGCAGTGCTCGCAGATGGGATATTCGAACTTATTCATCCAGTCTTCCCAGCACTTTGGGCACCGGTCTCGCGGTACGACCTGAATGTCACCGCCGACGATGTACCGCTGCGGCGTGCAGTCGGCGGAGTGGCCGTAGGGCGTGTCGCCGTTGTCGGAAGAAAGGCCGATCTGCACGAGCGGCAGTGCCCCCTGCTCGCGGCTGGAAAAGGCCTGCACGATCACGTTGAGATCGACGGAGAAATCCGTCCCCAAGGCCTTGCTGATCTCCGTGAGGGCATGTCGCAGCCGTTTCGCGTTATCGCTGTCCTCTTGAAGCATGTCCTCCAGGATCAGGGTCATGTCTTCGAGGTATGGACTGATCGCATTGAACGTGTCGGGGTTCACGTGTGGTTCTCCAGAGGGTGGCATCACTATCGCACATCGGCCAGCCGGCGACGGGCCGCACGGGCGGCATAGCCGCTGAAGGTCATCCTGTTTGGATCCCGTGCTCGTGGTGAAGCCGATGACCACAGCGACATCGATCTCTTGATCATCGAGCCGATCGTGTCGAATCGGACCACCATGGCATCGCGGCCCCCACGAGCAGGGGCACGGCCCGTCTGGCCGCCCAGGGCAGGAGCGTCGCGAGCCGAACGGCACCAGACACGACTCCCGGCTGGCGGACGCCGCGGGCGATCCACCGGCACCGCGAGTGATGCGCGGCGAACAGGCGATTGTGGGCCAGCCGGTAGCTGGCGGCTGCTGTGGCGATGTCGCCGAGCAACGTTTCGGCGAGAATCCGGCCACCGGCCAACGCCCAGCCGATACCCTCGCCGGTGAACGGCTCCACGTAGCTCGCGGCATCCCCTACGCGGAAGATGCGCTGCGTGGCACCCGCGATCCGTGGCGAATGGTGCGTGAGCGGAGGCGTGGCCCGGAAGGTCGCCCCCGGCACCTCCAGGATCGCTTGTTGCATGGCCGTGGCGAGGGGGCTGTCACCGCAGGACTCGCGGAGCAGTTGGGCGATCCCTGGGGCGGGGCCGCCCTCGGCGGCGATGAGTTTCCGATCGACCGCGGCGGCCAGATCGAGCCTGTCGTCCTCCAGCCGGACGAGGCCGCAGTAGCCATGGCGGCCGACCGCCATCACGAGTTCGCCCACGGGCAGGTCGAGGGCCGCTGCCCGATGGCCTGGAGACGCGGCGGTGATCGTCGTGCCCACGCCGATGCGGCTGCCCGGTGCCACGTGGCGGCCGCGTCGATCATGGCCCGCATGCCGCGTGAGGCTGCGGACGAACGATCCGCTGGTGTCGGGCGATGGAATGCGGATCGTGTCAGCCAGTCCGGCGGCGATCACGGCCACACGGCCATGCAGCTGCACGGGAGCATGCGGCTGCGTGATCGTGGTGCGCGCCACGACCGTTACGCCTTGCCCCCCGTGAGCGGCCGGTTTTTCATGAGACGGCTCCTCGTGAATGGCCTCGACCAGCATGGTGGGGAGCCAGTCCGCGCCCGCGGCGATTGCCTGACGACCGAGCGCCGCGTCGAGCGCCTCGCGTTCAGCACGCCGCCGCCGGGCATGGGCATGCGGGCCGAACGTCCCGCCGAAACGAGGCAAACCGTTTCCAAAGGCAGCGGCATGGGCAGCGTATCGGCTGGGCAGAGCGAGGCGAGTTCGGCGACCGCCAACGGCGAGAGGCAGCAGCCGCAGACCTTTGGCCTGGGCATCGACGATCGGTCGAGCAGCAAAACACGCCATCCCCGTCTGGCCAGACGGATCGTCACCGCGGCTCCGGCCGGGCCCGCGCCGATCACGATGCAGTGCCAGTCGATCCCGGCCGCAGCCGCGGGCGCGAGCGTCGCTGCCACCGGATCGACGCGGCTGCCGGGGCCAGGAGGAGGGGTCATACGGTGTCCTGCACGAGAGCTGGCGATGGCTGGTCGTCGGGCCGCGTCCAGACAAGAATCGCGCGCTGCGGCCAGCCGCGATGGATGGTCGCCTCCTGGAGGCCGGCACGGTCGAGCAGCGTGCGGTATTCGTCGGGCGTGCGGGCGGCGCGGACGGAGAGTGGCCCATCCACGCGGGCCACCCGCGACCGCGACAGCACGGCCGTGCCGACCACCGCGAGGGTGAGCCCAGTCGCATTCCGCAGCAGGTCCGACGCGACGATACCGATCCTGGCTGCACGGGCCAGCGACGACAGCACGTGAACCGCCTCGTCGTCGTCGAGGTGGTGCAGGAAGAGCGAGACCGTGGCAATGTCGCAGGGCGGGCAGGCGTCGGTGAGGATGTCGTGCACGCTGAAGGAGACGTGTGCCCCGCCGGTTCTCCGACGGGAATGGCGTTCGGCCCGTGCGACCGCGCGGGAGCTGATGTCGAGGCCGGTGACCTGCACCGCCGGCAGCCGTCGGCCCAGTCTGCGGGCTATCGCGACCGTCACGTCGCCACCACCGCACGCTACATCCACCACCTGAAACGGCTGGGTCTTGTGGCGTGTTGCCGCCTGGGCTGGCGGTCGGCGGGGCTTCATGCCGGTGATTGCACGCGTGATCTGCGACGCGGTGAACGACAGCATGTTGATGCGGGCAAGGGCATCCAGGGCCTGCATGTGCTCCGCGGCTGGCAACGCCGGGTCATCCATCAATTCCGACTGTCGCGCGCGGGGAATCGACCAGGGTGACAAGGCGTTGGGTCTCCACCAAAGATCTTCGGACTGATGCCGGCTGACATCATACGGCCGTGCGCCGATTCCGGGTGGCTTTCGTCCAATTCAGCGGTCCTGCGGACACGACGGTGTCCGGGAATCGACCTCCAGTTCGGTGCTGGAAGGGCGCCCTGTCGGCACCGCTTCCGCACCCGTAATTGAAGACATGCGGGTTGTGATGTCTACAATCAGGACTCGCCAAAATTCTTTGAGCGTGATGCAACACATCTTTGATTGTTGCTAAGTCTTTCATCGCGGCACGGTAGGTTAAAATTATGACGCTTCACGTGAAAAAAGGCACCGACTGGAAATCCGTCTACGCTCAGGCTCGGTCGTTGGCACCAGAAGCCTTTGAGGCGGATCGCATCAACAACCTGGTTATGGGCGAATGGGCTTCGGTTGGAACACCCTCGGCCCACGTGAATCCAGTAGACCAAATGCCGATTGAAGGTCCGCCGAAGATAGACCACCAAACCGCTATCGATGCCGTAGCGGCGGCTGCCCGCCAGCATAAGTCTTGGGGTTTGGTGGATCTCGACGAGCGCAAGGCACGGGTGAATGCCGCATTGGTCGGTCTTCGCGAAGCTCGCGACACAATCGCTCTGTTACTGGTCTGGGAGATTGGCAAACCGTGGAGACTGGCGTGCGCCGATGTCGACCGCTGCATCGACGGAGTGGAATGGTACCTCACCCAAATTGAACGTCAGCTCAAGGGTCGTTCACCACTCAGTGGCCCGATTTCCAACATTGCGTCGTGGAACTACCCGATGAGTGTTCTCGTGCACGCAGAGTTAGTCCAGGCGCTGGCCGGAAACGCGGTCATCGCGAAAACACCCTCACAGGGAGGATTTCACTCACTCACCCTTGCCCACGCAATGATGGCTCGGGCTGGCCTGCCCGTGACTCTTGTGAGCGGCGTTGGTGCCGAGTTGAGTGACGCACTGGTCTCTTCGCCTGAGCTAGGTGCCTTTGCCTTTGTGGGCGGAAGGTCGAATGGCCGTGCCACACTCGAACGCCTTGCCGACTTCAACAAGCGTCACATTTTGGAACAAGAAGGTTTGAACGCTTGGGGGGTTTGGGATTTCAGCAAATGGGATTATCTCGCTCCCCATATTCGCAAAGGCTTTGAGTATGCGAAGCAACGGTGCACCGCCTACCCGAGGTACGTCGTGCAGCGGCGACTTTTCCCAGCTTTTCTCGAGATGTACATGCCTATCGTGAAGGGGCTGAGGTTCGGCCATCCATTGGCGGTAGAGAATGACAATGACGAACTTCCAGACCTCGAGTTCGGTCCAGTGATTCACAAGACCAAAGCGAATCAGCTGCGCGCTCAGTTCGATGAGGCGATCAACACGGGAGGAATTCCGCTCTACAATGGCAATCTCGACCACGGTCGATTTCTACCGGGGCAAGACATTTCAGCCTATGTTGCGCCTGCCACAGTTCTCGAGCCACCTCGCGCGTGGTCGCTGCACCACTCGGAACCGTTCGGCCCAATCGACTCTATTGTTCTGGTGGACACCGAGGCTGAATTCATTGCTGCGATGAACGTGTCAAATGGAAATCTTGTTTCTTCCGTGGCTACTGATGACATGGTTTTCTCGAAGCGCGTTCGCGAAGAAGTATCGGCCTTTAAATTTGGCGTCAACGTACCCAGGTCTCGGGGAGATCGCGACGAGGTGTTTGGAGGGCTTGGCGCATCGTGGCGCGGCGCATTCGTCGGCGGAGACTTACTCGTGGACGCAATCACTGATGGCGAGAGGCCCATTTACGGAAACTTCAAGGGTGGATCTCGATTCCCCGAAGGACTCGACCTCTAAAAATGTGGCCTGTTCGGCCACGACAAGCCCCTCATTTCAGAGATCCCGGCCGTCGCCGAAGTCGGCCATCCACACTAGCCGGGCGCGGTCGAGTTTGCCCTGGGCTGTGAGTGGCCAGTGGTCGACGCGAAAAAAGCTGACGGGCACTGAAAGCGGTTCTAGACGGGCGGCGGCCCAGGCGACCAAGGCCTCCGCGCCGGGATCGACGGCGCTTGGGCGGAGTTCGTAGAACGCCACGGGCACCCGGCCCTCGCGTTCATCCGAGGCCCCTACCACTGCGGCGGCAGCTACGCCGGGGTGTGAGAGGATCGCCTCTTCCACCATCGCCGGGGCCACCTTGAACCCCCCGCGCGAGATCATGTCCTTTTGCCTGCCCGCGAACCAGAGGAAGCCATCTTCGTCGGTCGAGGCCAGGTCCTCGGTGTCGAGCCAGCCCGACCTGAGCATCCGATGTGTGGCCAGCGTGTCGTTCCAGTAGCCGACCATCATGTCGGGGGTGCGCACGAGAACTCGTCCCACCTCGCCCGGAGCCGTGTCCTTACCGCTATCGGTCACCACCCGCACCGCGACGCCCATCATCGCCTGCCCGATCGACCCCGGCTTGGAAGGGCCGTGCGGCGGGCTGATGCAATAAAAGCCCGTTTCCGTCATGCCGCAGATTTCGAGCAACGGCTTGCGCACCACATCCGTCATCAGCGCATGGACTGCAGCCGGGCACGTGTCACCACCCACCATCCAGTATCGCAGTCGGCTGAAATCGGCCGCCCGCGCCGCGGCGTGCTCGAGAAGGTCGCGTGTCAGGGCGGGGGGTGTGAGCAGATACGTGGGCCGCGAGACCGCGTGGGCCTGCCAAAACGACCCCGCGTCATGGCGCTCCAGGAGCGTGATACTTCCCCCGACGCAGAGCATCGGCATCAGCTTGCCGAGCATGAACACCGGCCGGCCGATGCTCACGCACGCCAGTGTGGCATCGTCGGCCGTAAGCGTCAGCTCGTCGATGAACAGCCGCACGCGGTGAGTCATGCGATCCTGGGTGTGGGCCACACCCTTGGGCCGCGACGTGGTCCCTGACGTGTAGACCAACAGCCCGATCGGATCCGCCGCCAGGCCCCGAGACGTTGCTGGCGTCGCGGCGGGGCCGGCGAGCAGCTGCCCAAACGGCACAGCGTCCGCGGGCGGCTCGTCCGGGACGTCGCCGCAGAGCACAACAGAGTCGAGGTGTTCACGGGCCTCCGCTGTCACGGCACCGAGTAATGCCGACGACGTGACGAGCATGCGGGCGCCGCTGTGCCTGAGGATGTACTCCAACTGCGGCGGGGCGAACGTGGGAGACAGCGGCACGGCGATGAGGCCGGCCTTCGCGGCGGCCAGGATCGAGATCGCCAGTTCCACACCGTTGGGCAGCAGGAAGGCCACGCGATCCTGACCGGTCATTCCCAGCGACATGAAGCCGTGGGCGACCCGGGCGACGCGATCGGCGAGATCGGCATACGAAAGCGACTCGGCGGAGGTATGGATTGCGACGGCGTGCGGCGATTTCGCTGCCGCATCGTCGAGCATGGCAGCCAACGTCATGGGTGGTCCTGTTTCGCGTGCGAAGACAACTTTCTACCAGAGTCCGCGATGGTGTTGAGGGCGATGTGCGGGAACTGCTAGTCTCCCTTAGGCCTGCAGGGCGAAGATGCTGCAGATTCCCGCGGCGTCCCTGCGGTGAAAGCGAGCAGCACTGTGACCCCAATCCCCGCAGCCGAGCCAGCCTTCCCGGAAGGGAGTGGCGCGGACCGCGCGGGGATGATTTTGTTCACGCTCACGGCGATGCAGTTCATCAGCACCGTCGATTTCATGATCGTGATGCCCCTGGGGCC
>CANETO010000077.1 GCA_947440895.1 Planctomycetaceae bacterium
GCCCGTCGTTCCCTGAGGTTTTTGATCCCATGCCACGCATCACCCTCATCGGCTACCGGGGCACGGGGAAATCGACCGTGGCGTCCCTCCTCGCCGACACGCTTGGCTGCGGCTGGCGCGATGCCGATCTGATTCTCGAGGAAAAGCTTGGCTGCTCGATCGCGTCGCTCGTGAGTGCACGTGGCGAGGCGTTCTTTCGCGACGCAGAGAGCGTCGTGCTGGCCGAATGCCTTGGATCTGGCAGCGGCGTGCTCTCCACCGGCGGTGGAGCCGTGCTGCGGGCGGAGAATCGAGCGTTGCTGCGCCGGCTGGGCCGGCCTGTCGTCTGGCTCACCGCATCGGCCGACGTTGTTCGCCGTCGGCTGGCCGCTGACCCGACTACTGCGGACCGTCGGCCGGCGCTGGCCGTGCCGGCAGCCGGAGGCCCGGTGCCGCAGGGCGATCCACTCGCCGAGGTGGCCCCGACGCTCGAGGCCCGGGAACCGCTCTACCGGGAATGCGCCGATGTGTGTGTCGACACCTCGATCGCGACGCCGGACGCCGTGGCTGCCCAGATTGTGGCGTGGCTGAAGAGCGAATGGGCACCTCGCCTCGACCGCCCGTCGCCGGGCGACGGTCCTCCTGATCATCAGGGCTCCGGAGTCATGCCATGATTCACGCCAGTTCGTGGCCCGCGTTCCTGCCTGCAGCCGAGAGCAGCCTCTGGGCGTTCCTTGCGGCGGCTCTCGGAATGGTGGCGGGACGGCTGCTCACCTCCTGCGTGGGCGGCCTGCTCGACTCCGGAGTCTTTGATGACGAGGAGCAAACCATGCCGGCCCGTGCCGGCACTGCCGGGAGCCGACGCTGGATCGAGGCCGCGGTGGTGGCGGCAGCAGTGGGTCTGTGGTGGTGGGAGGTGCGGAGTCTTGGCTTGGGGCCTGGCCCGGGCCCTGGTGGCGTCGTCAGCGACGCCGTGGTGGTCGATGGAGCGACCGTGGCAAGGTGCGCAGCGCATGCCATGCTGGGCCTGCTGTTGGCAGCCGCTGCCTGGATCGACATTCGGTATCGGGTGATTCCCGACTGCGTGACGGTGCCGGGGGTGCTCCTCGGACTGGTGGTGGTCTGGCTGGTGCCCGATGTGCTGCTGCCGATCGGATGTGAAGTGCCCCGATCCTTCGCACCGCCGCGTGTGGAGTCGGACGTGCTCGGCTGGTACGGCGGCCTCCGCTCGGAGGCGCCGCCATCCTGGATGGAGGGATGGCCGCACTGGCTGGGACTGATCGTGCCGGCAGCCATCTTTTCGGCCTGGTGGAGTGTCTGCACCGCCCCCGTCCTCGTGACCACGGAACCCCATCCTGAGGCCGCGAGTCTGGCGACGGGGACCGTGTCGCCGCGCCGGATCGAGCCGCGCAACCTGCTCCTTCTCGCGGGCATCGTGGCGATCACGGTGGCATGGTATGGCGGAGGCGACCGGTTCCGCGGGCTGCAGTCGGCGCTCGTGGGCCTCGCCGTGTCGGGCGGGCTCGTGTGGAGCATCCGTGAGGGGGCGTCGCGGAGCCTTGGGCGGGAGGCGATGGGGCTCGGTGACGTGACGCTCATGGCGATGGTGGGCGCGTGGGTCGGCTGGCAGGCGAGCGTGTTGGCATTTTTTCTAGCCGCCTTCATCGGCCTGGCCCATGGTCTCACGCAGATGGTTCGGCATCAGGAAAACGAATTGCCCTACGGCCCGAGTCTGTGTCTTGCGAGCGCAGCTGTGATCGTGGCCTGGCGGCCGCTCTGGGGATGGGCCGGCGGTCCATTCACGCAGCCGCTCGAACTGGCGCTGGTGATCGGTGCCGTCGTCGTGCTGACGGCGATCACGCTTTTCGTCTGGCAGCGGTTGCGCCGCTGACGATGCGGTCTTGCGGCCCAAGCCGCCGGGAGTCGAGCGGCCCAAGCCGCCGGGGGCGGTGCAAGCCTCCGACTCGAGGGCAGGATAGCCCGACTCGCTCCGGCTTGCCCCGACCCCCGGCTCCTCTTCACGCGAATCACCGGCATCGTGCCGGTATTCGCTTGGCGGGCCTCCGCCCGCTGGCAAGAGCCGGGCATCCCGCCCGGCAGTCACCACGAGGGCCGCCTTCTCTGCATGGCAGGATGCCGTGTTTTTTGGGGAGTATCCCGGCCTTGCCCGGCCTGCCGGTCTTCCCTACGATCCCGCCCCCCTTCCGGGCGTGGAGCCGAGGCATGCCGATTCGTTTGTGCGCCAGAGAAGAGTCCATTGTCGCCCGCTGGGGGCTGGTGATGGTGCCTGCGCTTGCGCTCGCGAGCGGTTGCACGAACCAGCTGTTCCAGAAGTCGGCACCGGCGATGCCCGTGAGCCTCGTGCCGCCGCCCGGGGTGGCGGCGCCGGCGGCCATGCTGCCGCCGCTCGGATCTGCGTCCGCCACGCAGCTCCCGTCCTACGCCGACGTCGACGGCCGTCAGTTGCAGACTACGTTGGCCCGCAGCCAAGATGAAAATCAGCTGCTCAAGGACGAGGTCACCGTGCTCCGCGAGCAGCTGGCCAGCACATCCAGCCAGCTGGCGGCGTCGCGGTTCCCGTCCAACGGGGGCATGGCATCGCCATGGAATGTTCCGGGCGGCCAGGCGCAGCCCGGCGCGGGACCGTCTGCGGGCGATCCTCTCCAGCCCGGTGGCACGCCCGCGTTCACGGCTGGGATGCAATCGTCTCCAGTCGCGAACGGTCCGGCGGCGATGCACGCGGCCATGGGGCAGCTCGCCGTGCCAGGCATTGAAACGCGGTTCGATGGAAACGTGGTGCGGCTTGAAGTGCCGGCCGATCGTCTCTTCGACGGCAGCAGCGCCTCCCTGCTGCCCGGCGGCACCGCACTGCTCACGCAGGTGGCCGGTGAGATCGATCGGGTCTTTCCCAGACACTTCGTGGGCATTGAGGGACACGTCGATACCGAGCCGCTTGGGGAGAGTTCGTGGGGCTCGCCGCACCAGCTCACCGCCGCCCGCGCGGCGACCGTGTTCGATTTCTTCACAACTCGCACACCCCTCCGCCAGGGCCAGCTCTTCCTCGTGGCCCACGGTGCGAATCACCCAGTGGTGTCCAACGCCACGGCCGCCGGCCGCACCCGCAACCGCCGCGTGGAACTCGTGATCTATCCGGAGCGTATCGGCGGCGGCGACGAGGCGGCTGAATAAGTGGCAAGGGCCACTTTCGGTCCCCGGCCCGTGGCCCTAAACTCCTCCCATGGTCACGATCATCGACTACGGCAGCGGCAACCTCCGCAGCGTGCAGAAGGCGCTGGAGCGGATTGGCGTGGAAGCGCGTATCACCGACGACCCGAACGTGGTCGCCGAGTCGAGTCGACTGGTGCTGCCAGGAGTGGGGGCCTTTGGCGACGCCATCCGGGCGATTCGCAGCCGTGGTCTGGTCGAGCCCATCCTCGCGCACGTGCGGGCCGACAAGCCGTTTCTCGGCATCTGCATGGGCCTGCAACTCCTCTTCGAGAGTGGCTCCGAGGGAGGGCACCATGAAGGGCTGGGTATTCTGCCCGGCGAGGTGACCCGGTTCGAACTCCCTCAAGGAATGAAGATTCCGCACATGGGCTGGAATCAGGTCACATGGCGGAAGGGCGATGCGACGCAGTCCGCCCGACCCGACGGTGAGCACTTCTATTTCGTCCATTCCTACGTGGCCCGTCCCCGCGATGCATCGGTGATCGCGGCGACCAGCGATTATGGCGGTGACTTCTGCGCGGCTGTGGCCCGTGGCCGGCTGTTTGCCACGCAGTTTCATCCCGAGAAGAGCCAGGCGGCGGGGATGGAACTGCTCCGCACTGTCTTCAACCACACATGACTGCCGGCGTCTGGCTCGGTGCCGAGTCGTTCGGCTTGTCGACACTCCATTGCACAAGGAAACACTGACCATGGAACTCTGGCCCGCCATCGATCTCCGCGGCGGCAGGTGCGTGCGGCTCCTGCAGGGCGATTATGACCGAGAGACCGTGTTCGGCGACGATCCTGTTGCCATGGCGCGTCGGTTTGCAGCCGACGGTGCCCGTCGCCTCCACATCGTCGATCTCGAAGGCGCCAAGGCGGGAATGCCCGTGCAGGCGGAACTCGTGGCCCGCATGGTGGCGGCGGCTGGAGTGCCCTGCCAGCTTGGCGGCGGCATTCGGTCGGTCGATACGGCCCGCGCCTACGTGGCCGCGGGTGTGCACCGTCTCGTCGTGGGTAGTGTGGCGATCGAGAACCCTGACCTGTTGACCGAACTGGCCCATGCCTTCCCAGGCCAGATCGTGCTCGGGCTCGACGCCCGGGACGGCAAGGTGGCCGTGCGTGGATGGCTCGAGACGAGCCCGCTCGGTGCGGTCGACGTCGCGAAGCGGCACGAGCAGTTGCCGCTGGCGGGAATCGTGTACACCGACATCGCCAAGGACGGCATGATGGCGGGCCCCAACCTCCCCGCTCTCTCGGAGATGGTCCGGGCAGTCCGTCTGCCGGTGATTGCCTCCGGAGGCGTATCGAATGCCGAGGATATTCGGCAGGTGGCAGCCGTTGGGGCTGCCGGCTGCATCGTGGGGCGGGCCCTCTACGAGGGTAGCCTGACGCTGGCCGGGGCCGCTCTCGCCGCTGGCGAGCAGGTGGCCGCGGCTGCTGGACGGTAGCCTGGCTCGCCCAGCCTGCCAGGTTTTCCGCGGCTGTCGCTGGCCTGATGTTTTTACGACGAAAATCGGAAGAACCCTCAATTCCTCCCCGCTTCCGCGTCGACCGCTTACGTGTCCAGTTTGCCGGTCTCGCCGGCCGTCTTTACCATCGTTGTTCATGGCCACCGACATCCGCATCAAGGAACAGCTGCCGGAACTCACGCGGCGGATCGTCGAGACGTATCACAACGTCCCGACGATCCACTATCTCGGCCATTGCCCCCTGCCGAACTACGAGGCGATCGTGTCGGCCTGCGAGGATCTCAAGGAGATTCTCTATCCTGGGTATCGCCGCCGCGAAAACCTGCACATGGGCAATGTCATGTACCACGTCGGTGACCTCGTGGACGGACTGCACGACAAGCTCACCACGCAGATTGGCCGGGCCCTGCGGCACAGCCTCTCAGCGCAGCGGGTCGCCGCCGAACACGGCGTCACTCCGTCCGCGGTGTCCGATGCCGTGCAGCATTGCACCGAGGAGGGGGATTTCGAGGCGCTCGGCCAGGCGAAAGCGGTGGAGTTCTTGGAATGCATTCCCGATCTGCGGAGGGTGCTCGCCACCGATGTGCAGGCCGCCTACGACGGCGATCCCGCCGTCCGCACGCTCGACGAGGTGATCTTCTGCTATCCAGGCCTCGAGGCCGTCACGATCCATCGTCTGGCCCATTTGCTGCACAGCCTGAAGGTGCCGCTGATCCCTCGCATGATGGCGGAGTGGGCCCATGCCCGGACGGGAATCGATATCCATCCAGGGGCGACGATCGGCGACCATTTCTTCATCGACCACGGTACGGGCGTCGTCATCGGCGAAACATGCGAGATCGGCAGCCGTGTGAAGCTCTACCAGGGCGTGACCCTCGGGGCGCTCTCGTTCCAGACCGATGCCGATGGACAACTCGTGCGGGGCACAAAACGCCATCCGACGATCGAGGATCGTGTGGTCGTCTATGCCAATGCCACGGTCCTCGGTGGGGCAACGCGCATTGGTCACGACTCCGTGATCGGCAGCAACGTCTGGCTGACGCGTTCGATTGAGCCCCACACGACTGTGGTGCTGGAACGGCCCAAGCTCCGCATGCGTGGCGAATCGCCGCCACCGGAGTTGGACTACCAGATCTAGCTACCGGTTGCGTTCGGCGATGCGAACGACCTCGCGGGCCGTGGCCTCCGCCCGCATCTTGGCCGTGATCGCGTCCTCGCCCGTGGCGGTCGTGCCGCGGATCTTTTCGAACTCCGCGCGGGCCTGGGCCAGATCGATATTCTCGGCTGGAACAGCCCGCTGCGTGATGACGGTGACGGAGTTGTGGCCGACCTCGACAAACCCGCCCTCGACGAACACGCGGCGTACGGCATCGGCTGGGCCGCCCTGCTCACCCGTGATCCGCACCTCCCCGGCTCCGAGACGGCCAATGAACGGGGAATGGCCACGGGCCACTCCTCGCTGGCCATCAAACAACGGGAGCGTAACGGACCGGGCCCGTGTGTCGAGGCTCGTCATCTCCGGGGTCACGATCACGCAGCGCACGCCGCTGCCATCGTCACTGCGGTCGGTTCCGGATTGTTTTGTGTCAGCCATCGAAGTGTTTTCCAGGGGGCCCGTTCCACAGGAAGCTCGTGCAGGAGCGTGACCGAACGTCCGCTCCTGCCGTCAGTTCATCAGTGCCTGCGATCAGCTTTTTGCCGCCATCTTCTTGGCCTGTTCCTCGGCCTGTTCGATCGGGCCCACGTACATGAAGGCCGGCTCCGGCAGGTGATCCCACTTGCCGTCGGCGATCTCCTCGAATGACCGGATCGTGTCGGCGAGGCTCGTGATCTCACCCGGCTTGCCGGTGAACACCTCAGCCACGAGGAACGGCTGCGACAGGAAGCGTTCCATGCGGCGGGCACGGTGCACGACCAGTTTGTCTTCCTCGGAAAGCTCATCGACGCCCAAGATGGCGATGATGTCCTGCAGTTCGCGGTACCGCTGCAGGGTGCGCTGAACACGACGGGCGATCTTGTAGTGCCGCTCTCCCACATATTGCGGATCGAGGATGCGGCTCGATGAGGCGAGTGGATCGACGGCCGGATAGATGCCCTTCTCCGAGATCGATCGCTCCAAATACAGGAAGGCGTCGAGGTTGCCGAATGCGGTCGCCGGGGCCGGGTCGGTCGGATCGTCGGCCGGCACGTAGACCGCCTGCACGGACGTGATGGCCCCCTTCGACGTCGAGGTGATCCGCTCCTGGAGAGCACCCATCTCCGTGGCCAGCGTGGGCTGGTAGCCCACGGCGCTTGGCATGCGGCCCAAGAGTGCGCTCACCTCGCTGCCGGCCTGCGAGAAACGGAAGATGTTGTCGACGAAGAGCAGCGTGTCGGCACCGGTGGTATCGCGGAAATATTCCGCCATCGTGAGTGCGGAAAGGGCCACGCGGAGACGAGCCCCCGGCGGTTCATTCATCTGGCCGAATACCATGCAGGTCTGTTCGATGACGCTGCGGCCCGTGTCGCCGATCTTGGCTTCCTGCATCTCGAGCCAGAGGTCGGTACCTTCACGGGTCCGTTCGCCAACGCCAGCAAAAACCGAGTAGCCGCCGTGGGCGCTGGCAATACGGGCGATGAGTTCGGTGAGGATGACGGTCTTGCCCAGGCCGGCACCGCCGAAGAGTCCGGCCTTGCCACCACGGACGAACGGCGTGAGGAGGTCGATCACCTTGATGCCGGTCTCGAAGAGTTCCGTCTTCGTCGAGAGTTCAGTGACCGGCGGAGGATCGCGATGGATCGGCCAGCGCTCTGCAGTCTTGACCTCACCACGGTTGTCGATCGGTTCGCCGAGCAGGTTGAACACCCGCCCCAGCGTGGCCGGCCCCACCGGTACGGAGACCGGGCCACCCGTATCGACGACGTCTGCACCCCGAATGAGCCCGTCGGTACTGCCAAGCGCCACGCATCGCACCTTGCCACCGCCGAGATGCTGCTGCACTTCGCCGACCAAGTGGAGCGACACGCCCTTCTTCTCACTATCGATGCGGACGGCGTTGTAGATAGCCGGGATGCC
>CANETO010000078.1 GCA_947440895.1 Planctomycetaceae bacterium
CAGTTCGTTGGCGTTGCCGTCGTAGATTTCCCCCTGCAACAGAATGATTCTGTTTTCGAGCAGGAGGTCGCCCAGCGTCATCTGCCGCTGCCGTTGGTAATCGCGTGAGGCGCTCGAGGCGTGAGGAACGAAGGACCGCTCGTGCATATCAGGTCTCGGTGTGACGGTGAAATCGGCGCTGGTTGGGAATGCGATGCCGGGCTGTCAGGGGGTTGCAAGCCGGAAGTGAAATCCCGCCACTCAAGCCCGTCGCGGACTGCCAGCCTCGGGCTGGGTGGCGGTCGGAATTTCCTCCTCGCCGACAACGATGCCGCAGACCGCGTGGTCCACCGCCTCGGCGTCGCGTTTTTGAAATTCAAATGGCGTGTCGGTGAACTTCGCATGCGACGTGATCAGGTCGACCGTTTTCCGTTCGATGATCTGGTTGCGGAGCACATCCATCAGACCACGTTTTTCGAGGTTGGCGCGGACGCGGCGGGGCGACTCACCCGACTGGGCAGCGATCGCGCGAATTTCCTCATCGTAATCGGCCACCGAATCGGCGATCGACTGGTCTTCCGCGATCCGCTCCAGAATGAAGTGCTCTTTGAGTGCCGCGGCGGTGCTGCCCATGACGCTCTGCCGGAGTTCATTGACATGGCGACGAATGGAATCGTCATCGAAGCCGCTACGCCGTAGTTCGAGGATCGCCCGCTCGAGTTCACGCAGGCTCTGTCGGCGAAGGAGATCCGGGGGCAGATCCCAACTGGCGGACGCGGTCAGCGCGCTGGACACCTGCTGGCGAACCTGCTTGCGGCGGTGCCATTCCAGCTGGTTTTCCAGTTGCTTCTGCACGGCGGCCCGCAGGTCATCCGGCGATTCGAAACTCCCGAGTTCCTCGAGCAGTTCGGGCGTCAGTTCCGGAAGTTCGAGTTGCTTGACATCCGCAACGGTGAGTTCGAGCGTCACTTCTTTTCCGCGGAGCGACTCGACCGCCGCCTCGTTCGACACAGTGAGCGTGGCTGTGACGGGAGTGCCGACACGGGCCTTGGCGACGAGCGCGTCGAATCCCTCCAGTTCGGCATCGGCGAAGGAGAGCTTGGGCCGCACGATCAGTTCCAGTTCGCTGGCCTCAGACAGCACCGTGTCGCCGTCGAGAAACCGCAGGTTCGCGACGATCAGATCGCCGGGCTTGGCGGGACCGGCGTGGGGAACGAACCGGGCCCGCTCGCGGAGCAGGTTGCCGAGTGATTCGTCCACGTCGGCGGCGGAGATCGTGCGGGAGGGACGCCGGATCGAGAGGCCCTTCCATTCAGGAAGATCGAACTCAGGACGCACCTCGATCTTGAACTCAAACGTCATCGGGCCGTCGGCTGGCACGATGACATTATTCACGTCGAGTTCGGGCTCGCTGATCGGCGACAGCTTTTCCTGGTCCGACACCTGGGTCATGGCATCGGCGAGGAGTTTGCTGCGGATCTGGTCGGACAGCTCCGACTTGAAGCGGCTGCTGACGAGCTTCCGCGGAGCACGGCCTGGCCGGAAGCCGGGCAGCTGGGCGGCAGGCATCATTTCACCCAGTGCGTCGTCGCGGTAACGGTCGATGTCTTCCCGAGGGATCGACACCCGGACGCGTCGTTCGCACGCCGACAGCTTGTCGATGGCAACATCAAGCTTCAGCGGCAGGGTTGCCACTTCGTCGCTGCCGGAAGCAGGGGAGGCCAGGGCCGTTGCGGACTGATCACTGGAAGAGGACATAACTGGTTCCGGCGGGAGCGGGAGAGCTTGGAAAACAAACGGTGGTGCGATGAGGTGTCGAGCGTCGTCGGTTCAGGGAGGCTTTGGGAGACAAGCATCCTGGAGCCGTTGGAGAGCCCGAACGCCACGGACCGCTCACGGCTCCCCGGCTAGCTCCAGGGCGAGGCTTCTGAAACGGTTTTGTGTGGAACGAGTGCTGACGGGCGTTCGGACGACTGAACACGCAAGGATCTGGAAGCGGGTGATGGGATTCGAACCCACGACAACCACGTTGGCAACGTGGTGCTCTACCAACTGAGCTACACCCGCAGGGCTGTTCCTCGGCAGTCACGTAGGACCCTCAAATGGGCCTGGAACGCGGTACCCAGGAACCCAGGATTATAGGGGGCGCGGGGGTGGCCGCAAGGTCATCCCTTGGGGAAACAGGGATTTCTGCGAAGGCTGCGGGGGACGGGGTGTGGGGCCGGCCATAGAACTCTTCCACGAGCCCCCGGCGAGATCGTCGAGGCAGATGGAGATATAGTGGCCTGGTCCTCGCCCTGCCCTAAGTCCCCTACGAATTCATATGTCTGATCTCCCCCGCCGCGTGACTGTCCTCGATCTCGCGGCCGCCAAGCGCGACCGTCGTCCCTGCACGATGGTAACCGCCTACGACTGGCCAACGGGTCAGCTGGCCGATGCCGCCGGCGTTGACTGTGTGCTCGTGGGCGACAGCGTGGCGATGGTCGTGGCTGGCCGGTCGTCCACTATTCCCGCCACGCTTGAGCAGATGATCTACCACGGCGAGATCGTCTCCCGCGCCGTGTCGCGGGCCCTGGTCGTCGTCGACCTGCCCTTTCCGCTCCAGCATCTCGGTGTGCGGACGGCGGTTGAGTCGTCTGCCAGACTTCTCAAGGAGACAGGCTGTCAGGCGGTGAAACTCGAGGGCACCGCCGGCCAGGCGGACTGCATCGCCGGCATCGTTGCCGCCGGGATTCCGGTGATGGGGCACGTGGGGCTCCGCCCGCAGGCCGTGCATCAACTCGGCGGCTACCGGATGCAGCGGGATCTCGACCAACTGATGGCCGATGCCGAGGCCGCGGCTTGTGCCGGTGCTTGTGCCGTGATCCTGGAATGCGTTCCCCAGGAGGCGGCCGCGACGATCACTCGGTCGCTGTCCGTGCCAACCATCGGGATCGGGGCCGGGCCGGCCTGTGACGGTCAGGTGCTGGTGATGCACGACCTCATCGGACTCTCCTTCGGTCGTGTGCCCAGATTCGTCAGAGCCTACGCCGATGTGAAAGCGACTGCGGGCGACGCGCTGGTCCGTTGGCGGCACGACGTCGAAAACCGCACGTTTCCTGGACCGAACGAGACGCTCGGCTGAACGCACGAGTCACGCTTCGGGCCTCGTGCCCGAGGCCCGTCATCTGGTCGAGATACGGGTCTGGTCGAGTTACGGCAGCACGACCTCGTCGGAGATCACCACCGGCCGGCTGCTGGTCACAGCGGCCGGAGTGGGCATGCCAGCACTGGGGCCGGGCGAGCCTCCCGGGCCGACTGGCAGACTGCCAGCGCCGGCGGGCATGCCCGGAGACATGATCACGCCTGAGGGCATGCCGCCCTCCACCATGCCACCGCCCTGACACTGGTCGCAGTTGCCGCCTGCCATGGGCGCTCCGACGACATGGTCGCCGCCCCCGCAGGAGGCCGGCGGACAGGCCGCCTGCTGGCCGCAGGGACGCATGGCCGCGGGCGCGGCCGCCGCCGGCATGGCGCCCGGGGGCACGAATCCCGGGGGCAGATGGCCGAAGAGCCGCTCGTACTTCCAGACTTCCAGGGCGATGTATTTCTCGGTCAAGGACTTGCAGCCGGACAGTCCGGCCGCAGCCATCACCATCACCACTGGCAGGCACCGCGCCACGGCATGGCACCACGCATTCGCACGCATTGAGAGAGTCTCCTTACCGGGGGCATTGCCGCATGGCTGTTCAGAGCCATGACGTCAAGCAAAATTACCCCACGCCAGAGGCGCGGCAAGGAAAATGGGTCGGCAGCGGAGCTCATCAATCAGCGTTGCCGTGAAGCTGTGCGGGTCGTGCCGAGAAAAGGCGGCGCGGTCGCCATCAACCCTTGCGATGGCGGATGCGGGCCCGCATCCGACGTTTTTTCTGCCCCAGTTTGCGGCGGCCCTTGCCCGTTTTCTTGACTCCCATGCTGTCCTCCAGAGTATGACCGAACCAGATTGCTGGGAGACGTTGTAAGATGGGGTAACTTGTGATTGCAAGCACCATCTCACAATCCGCATGGCAGCGGCCCGGCTTGAGTCCCGGCCGAGGACGGCGGAGCGTGGCCGCGGTCCGGATGCATGATCGTATTTTTTCCCACGTATGCGCGGCGTCTTCCTGGTGGAAAGCGGTGGCGTGCCACCGTGGCTGGCATGATCTCGCGGCCCTTGCCCCTCAAGAGCCACCGCCGCACGCTGGCTGTTGGGGTGATCAAACGGCTGCTCGAACTCGACGAGACGCACCTGCAGTCGGCGGTGTTTCAGCGGCGTGCCGATGCGTTTCTGTTTCAGCGGGTGGCGGGTGAGCGGGTGACGATCAGCCTCGGCGGACGGCAGATCGATGCGGGGCAGTCCGATCGGGTCGGCCATTTCCAGCAGTCCATCGATCTGGAAGAGGCCGAAGTCGATGCCCTCGCGGAAGCATCCGGCGGCGGTCGTAGGCTCCGCTACGAAGCGGCGGTTGCTGCCGATCACGATGGCTTCGACGGCCAGTCGCCGCCGCCCGTGTCGTCTGCAGGCTTGATCCACATCATCGCCGAGGAGGGAATGTCGGTGATTTCCGACATCGACGATACCGTGAAGGTGACGAACGTCGCCAACCGGCGGGAACTGTTGGCCAACACGCTGCTCCGCGACTTTTATGCCGTGCCAGGCATGGCCGACGTCTACCGCCGCTGGCAGGACGCTGGCACCGCCTTCCACTATGTGTCGTCGAGCCCATGGCAGCTGGCCAGCTGCCTGGGGCGATTTTTCCACGATGCCGGCCTGCCTGCCGGCTCGATGCACCTCAAGCTGTTCCGACTCAAAGACTCCACGCCGCTGGGCCGGCTGCCTTCCCGGAAGCGTTCGAAGCGGCGGATCATCGAGCAGATCATGGCCGACTTCCCGCGGCGGAAGTTCCTGCTCGTGGGCGACTCCGGCGAACGCGACCCGGAGGTCTACACGGCGGTGGCCAGCCATCATCCAGATCGGGTGGCTGGCGTCGCGATCAGGCACGTGGAAGGGAAGCCGTCCTGGGAGAAGGTGCGGACTCGCCTTGATCGGCTCGGCCGGCGACTGCCCGCCGGCCGCCTGCATGTGTTTACCGAGGCCGTGGAACTGGCGAGCCTCGTGACCGGCGGGTGATTGGCGCTTCCAAAACAGGCCGCTGTTTAGTCTTGGTCGTCGCCTGGACGTCTGCTAGCGTCCCGACCCCTGCGTGCCGGGGAAGGCGCACAGAGTTCCCGGGGTTTGAGCCCACATGCAGACTGAAGTCTCACGACGAGCCGTGCTGGCGGCCACATTGCCGCCGTGGGGATGGTCCCTCCTCTGCCTGGCACTCACCTGCAGCGGGCCGTGGATGTGCCATGCGGGTGACGATGGGTTTCGCGTCGAGAGCGAGGTCTTCGTCAACAATGCGGACCAGCCTGTCGCGCGGAGCCTGACGCTGTTTCGGGACGGTGTCGCCTGGGATTTTCTCGAGCCAGCACTGGCGGATGGGGACGACAAGCGCACCGCCAAGGGGGCCGACGACGCGGCGGCCGGTGAGATCGTGCTCCACGATCCGGCGCGGGAACGGATCGTGCTCGTCGATCCGGCCCGGAACATCAAGACACAGATCGACGCGATCAGGCTCGAACGGCTGAGCGTGTCGCTGGCGTCCTGGGCGCGAAAATCAGACGATCGCCTGGTGCGGTGGGCCGGCGGCCCCGACTTCGGCGAGGGCATGACGGAGTCGAACGAGCGGATCGAACTGGTGGGGCCACGGGTCCGATATGCGATCGACTTCACCGCCCCACCGACGGCGGAGACGGCAGACGTCTACCGGCGGTTTGCCGACACGGCAATCCTCCTCAAGGCGCTCGTTCGGCCCGGTGGTCTGCCGCCGTTTCCACGGCTGGCCATCAACCGCCGCGTCGCGGCGGCCGGGGGCATTCCCACGAACGTATCGCTGGAGATCGATTCGCGGGCGGCCATGATTACCGGTCGGGCTGAAACCCTGCGGTGTGTGCACAAGTTTCACCCGCGGCTGCTCGCCGCTGACCTGGCTCGCATCGAGGAGGCTGAGAGCCGGGTTGCCGTTGCCGCACCGGTCGAGCTTGCCGAGTTTGCAGCGATGCCGTTGCTTGCTGGCGAATAATTCGCGGCGGGCGATTCTTGAATTCGCATCGCTCAGGCTGCGGGACTGCTCCACTGCGAACAGGCCGCAGCACAGTCCGGCGCCGCACAATGCGTGTCGTCGGTGTTCGGCAACGCACGGCCAAGAAAGTCTGCCTGACCGGACGATGTTTCCCTGGTCGCAAAGTCAACCGGATCGTCTCCCTCGTGGTCGGTGCCGCGGTGAGGCAGGAAACCGCGCCGCAGTGAACCTGTCGCCGGGCATGGTTGACATTTGTATACATAAGTCATTACAGTCATTCCACACATCCATTTGGAACGGAGGCCTTCGATGTTGGTGCTGTCCCGCAAGCAGAACGAACGGATTCGGGTTGGGGATTCAGTGGTGGTCACCGTCGTCCGCGTCAGCGGCGACAAGGTGCGGATCGGGATCGAGGCGCCGCCGCACGTGCGAGTGCTGCGGGACGAGTTGGAGCCCGACGTGCTCGGCGACGTGGCGCTCGAGTCGTCGGCGGAGCTGCCAATCCCCCGCTTATTGGGGCTGACTGGCTAGCAGTGGTTTGAAAACGGCGGAGAATAAGGCTCCAATTCAGTTGAACTGGCGGCGCGGCAGCGGCCTTCGGGCCGCTGCCGGGACGAGTGTGTGGCAGGGGTTGCCGTACAGAACTGAAACGCGTTCGAGCATGGGTGGCCTCCTGTCGTGAAGCAAGCATCGTGGCGAAGCCTGCGGAGAACGGTCGTGGGCTGTCTGGGTGGGCTGGCGCTGGTGCTCGCTGTCTTGGGGGTGCTGCTGAAATACCAGCCAGTGCTCTACCGGCAACTCGCGGTTTCAGGCGGTGAGGATGTTGAGGCGTTGTCGCGGCGGGCGGTGACGAAGGCCGCCGCCTGGCATGCCTCCATCTCTCGGCCGGGTGGCTGGGAAACGGCCCTAACCGCTGACGAAGTCAATGCTTGGCTGGCCGTCGACCTGCCGAGGAACCATCCCCGCTGGCTGCCATCGGGTGTCGCCCAGCCGCGGATTGGCTTCCTGCCGCAGCATGTGCTGCTCGGAGCCCGAGTGGGCTATGGGCCGTTGACGGCCGTCGCCGCGATGGACTTCGAAGTCGTGTTGCGTGACGTCAATCATCTGGCCATCGTGCTGGATCAGGCCCACGTGGGCGCGATTCCGCTGCCACGGGCACCGATCCTGCGGGAACTGTCCCGCAGGATCAGCAGACTGGGTATGGTAACCGACCTGCGGAGGCTCGACGGTCGGCTGGTGCTCATGGTCTACATCCCATCGACGCACGATGCAGGAGCAACGAGCTACTGGCTGGAGTCGTTGGCGTTCGGCGCGGGCGAACTGCTCCTCTCAGGAGAAACACGCTCAACGGCCGCCAACCGCCCGTCTCCGACCCCACCGCCTTCTTAATCTCAGCCGGATCCCAGACTGTCCCAACGAACCCGATCGTCACGCCTGACGGATCATGCTCGCAAGGAGAACCCTATGACCCCATCGACGACAGCCCCCCATTCTGGAGCCAGCATCACTTTCTTGGGCGCCGCGGGAATGGTCTCTGGTTCGCGGC
>CANETO010000079.1 GCA_947440895.1 Planctomycetaceae bacterium
GCCCAGCCGTCAGGGTCGTCAACGCTGATAGTTAGTGCCGACAGTCTTGCCTCCCCCGAAATTCTGGAACCGCGGCGTCCGATGGTATATTCACCGCTGGCTTGCGCGTTCATCACGGACGGAACGATCAACCCGGCTGGATCCGGAATGTTCGGGAGTTGTCCGCTGATGATTGCTTCAATGCGCGCGTATCCGTCGTCTGATTCGACCGCTGGCTGCCTGGTCACGGGAGCCACGGGACTGGTTGGCAACAACGTTGTCCGGTTGCTGGTCGACCGCAATCAGAGCGTGCGGGTGCTGGTGAGGCCCGGTCAGACTCAGGACACCACCGGCCCGGCCCGGCAGGGTGTGGGCGGCGGAGCCTTCACGGCCCTGCCGGTCGAGGCGGTCGCGGCCGCCCTTCACGACGAGGCCGCGATCCAACGGGCCGTCGACGGCGTGCGGTTTGTCGTTCATTCTGCGGGGATGGTCCATGTCGGCTGGCGGCATCTCGCGGAGATGCGCCATATCAACGTGGAGGGCACACGGGTGGTGGCCCGGGCAGCCCGGCGGGCAGGTGCCAGGCTCATCCACGTTTCAAGCGTCGACGCCCTCGGACTCCGCGGAGACGGCGAACCGGCTGACGAGGAGACTCCTACCGGCGGCATGCTTGAATGCCCCTATGTGGTCACGAAGCGGGAGGCGGAGGCCGCCGTGCTCGCAGAGGTCGAGCAGGGGCTCGATGCCGTGATCGTCAATCCTGTCTACATGATCGGTCCATGGGACTGGAAGCCGTCGAGCGGACGGATGCTGCTGGAGGTTGGAGCGGGCCGTGGCCTCTTCGCCCCGCCGGGCTCCAACGACTTCGTCGATGTCCGCGACGTCGCCCAGGGCATCCTTTCGGCAATGACCCGTGGGCAGACCGGCCGCCGCTACATCCTGGGAGGCCAGCCGCTCTCCTACCTCGACGCCTGGCGGATTTTTGCGCGGGTTTCGGGCCGCATGCAGCCCCTGGGCATCGCTCCCTGGCCCTTCGTGCACGTGGCCGGCTGGTGCGGCGATCTCGCAGGACTCCTGTCGCACCGCGAACTCCAGGTGAATTCGGCAGCCACCGGCATGTCGATGCTGCCCCACAACTTTTCCTGCGTGCGTGCCGAGGCCGAATTGGGCTACACGCGGCGGTCCTTCGAGGCGGCGGCTCAGGACGCCTGGGACTGGTTCGTGGGCCGCGGCTACGTGCGGGCACTCCGGCCGCGGACGGCGCTGGCGCGCTAGCCACTCTCCGCGGTACGATGGGAGCTCGTGTTCTCCCTGTGTCTGCCGGCCGTGCCCCAAGCCGCGAGCACTCCCATGCCCCACATTCTCGTCGTCGAAGACGAAGAGCATCTGGCCATCGGTATCAAATACAACCTCGAGGCCGAGGGGTTCACGGTGACGACCGTCGGCAATGGTCAGGCGGCGCTGGCCGCAATCGCCGCTCCGGATGCTCCAGTCGATCTCGTCGTGCTCGATCTGATGCTGCCGGGCATGAGCGGCTACGCCGTCTGCGAGTCGATCCGTACCCAGGGACGCGACACGCCGGTCGTGATGCTGACTGCGCGAACGCTCGTCGAGGACCGGATCCGCGGGTTCGATGCCGGCACCGATGTCTATCTGCAGAAGCCGTTCGATCTCGACGAACTGCTGTCGATTGTTCGGAACCTGCTGGGCCGGCAGGTTCGCCACGGCCGTCCGCCAGTCGCAGCCCTGGAGGATCAGGAGGAGAACGCGGCAGCGGAGGCGGCGGTCTATCGTTTCGGCGATGCAGCGGTGAACTTCGACACCTGGGAAGCGAGCAGCGGCAGCAAGCCGGTACGGCTGACGAATCTGGAGATGAAGCTGCTCAAGTATCTCGTCGAGCACGAGGGCACGGTGTCGTCCCGCAGCGACCTGCTCAAAAACGTCTGGGGCATGGCCCACACACCAGCCACGCGAACGGTCGACACGTTCATGCTCAACCTCCGCAAGTATTTCGAGGCCGATCCGGCCCGCCCGGTGCACTTCCTGTCGGTCCGAGGCATGGGCTACCGGTTCGTGAAGGGCAAGCCGGCGTCACCTGCCCAGGAGCGCGGCGGCGGCGACGGCGGGGTCGGGGCTCCGCAGGAGTGATTCGCCGACCAGCATCGCTCCGATGCCGGCCCGCTCCAGTCGCTCCACGTCGGCCCGAGTGCGAATGCCACTCTCCGCCACCACAACGCAGTGAGCCGGCACCCGGTCGCAGAGCCGGAGCACGTGGTCGAGGTCGGTCTTCATCGTGTGCAGATCGCGATTGTTGATGCCGATGAGGGTGGCGCCGATATCCAGCACGCGGTCGAGGTGCTCCTCCGAGTGCAGTTCCACCAGCGGCGTCATGCCCAGGTCGAGAATCTCGCGGTAGAGGCTCCGCAGGTGGCAGTCATCGAGGCACTCGGCGATCAGGAGCACCGCATCGGCCCCGTGCGCCCGCGCCTCGAGTACCTGATAGCGGTCGACGACAAACTCCTTCCGCAGCACGGGCAGCGGCACGGCCACGCGGGCCGACTCGAGATCGACCAGACTGCCGCCAAACCCAACGGCATCCGTGAGCACGGAGAGCGCCGCGGCCCCGGCGGACGCATAGCCGCGGACGATCTCCTCGATCGTGGCGTCAGGACGAAGGTCCCCGGCGGACGGACTCTTTCGCTTGAATTCGGCGATGAGTCTGATCGCCCCAGGAGCGGCGACCGCCGCAAAGAAGTCGCGGACCGGAGGCGCGACAGCCAGTCGGCCCTCGAGGGCCATCGTCGGCACCCGTTCGCGTGCGACTTCGACCTCACGGCGTTTTCGGGCCACAATCGCTTCAAGCAGGGTCGACATCGGGACAGCGGTTTCCGGCAGTGAACGGGGATGTGTTGGACGGCCTGATTCTATCATCGTCCTCACCCGTTCACACCTCCGCCAGCGGCTCTGTTGCGTCGCCAAACGATGGTTCGCGGCGGCCCATCGCGTTCATCATCGAGAGGTAGAGCCGGCACAGTTGTCGGTTCTCTGCCTTCGAGTAGTCGAGCACGCGGCCCGTCTCGATCTTCCCACCGGCCCCGCCCAGCACAGCGACCGGCAGTTGGTCGTTGTCGTGCTTGGAGCCGGCCATCATGCTCGAGCAGATCATGACCATCGAGTTGTCGAGCGCTGACCGCTCCCCTTCCCGGGTCGCGTCGAGCCTACGGGCGACGTAGGCCAATTGCTCCATAAAGAATTGATTGACCTTCAGCCAGTCGGTTCCGTCGAAGTGGGAGAGCAGGTGATGAATCATATAATCGATCCCCTGGGCGGGATTGTCGGCCCGTGGCAGGTTCGGGAACCGTAATGCCGAGTGGTCGTTGTTGAGCTTGAGCGTGACGATCCGCGTGGTGTCGGTCTGAAAGGCGAGCACGAGGATGTCACACATCAGCCGCATGTGCGCGGCAATGTCCTGTGGGATGCCATCGGCAGGCCGGGGCATGTCGGGCTTGTTCAGCGTCGGCTTCCAGCCCTGCAATTCTCCTCGCTCTGCGGCGGTGGCGATCCGCTGTTCGACATCGCGGACACTGTCGAGATATTCGTCGAGTTTGCGGCGGTCCGCAGCACTGATTCGCCGCCGCAGATCTCCCGCCTCCTCGATCACGGCGTCGAGAACACTCTCGTCTGCCTGCTCCGCGCCCTCCTTGAAAAGCCGGTCGAAGGCGAGGGCTGGATAGAGTTCCAGCGGCGTCGGCGTCGTCGGCGAACTCCACGAGATGTGGGAGCTGTAGAGCATGGAGTAGTTCTTGTGCACCGAGGGGTTCGACTTCTCGCAGCCGAGCACGAGGCTCGGCACCTTCGTCGAACGGCCGTACGACTGCGCCAGCAATTGGTCGAAGCTCGTGCCCGAGCGGATGTCGCCGCCGGAGGCCAGCGGGGCGCCGGAGAGCAGGTTGCCCGTCTGTGAACTGTGGATGTTGCCCTTCCGCGCCTGCTCGTTGTAGAGCCCCTTCACGAAGAGCAGGCGGTCCCTGAAATCAGCGATCGGTTCGAGCACCCTGCCGAGCTTCATGGCGGCACCCGTTCCCTCCGCCCACCACTCCTTCGAGTGGAATCCGTTGCCTGCAAAAAGCACGGCCAGGCGGATGGGCGGCTCGCTCCCGGCAGCCCCCGACGTCGCGTCGTCACCCCAGACGGCGATCGACTCCATCCACGGCAGCGCCATGGAGACCCCCAGCCCACGCAGCATCGTCCGTCGAGCGAAACGGTGGTTGGTCATATCTGGTTTCTCCCCTGAAGGCCTTTTGTCGCGGCTTCTGCTGGGCATCCTACTCATTCCTGGCGTCCTCATTCCTGGCGTCGGCGGGGTCTGCACCGTCCTGCCCGCGGATCTCGCGGAATTGCCGGCTCAAGACGATCGCCTCGATCGCCACGTGCACGCGGTGGCCGTTGGCCGCCAGCGTCGCCTGGATCGCGTCGAGGAGAGGCTCATCGGACAGTTGCACCGACCGGCCCAGCGCGTAGCCCAGAAGCTTGCGGCAGAACTGCCGCTCGAACGCGTCGCGGCGGTCTGTGAGCAAGTAGCTGCGGAGCCCCTCGGGGCCTTCGATCGGCGTGCCGTCCATGAGCGTCGTCGCGGCGTCGATGGGATGGCCAGCAGCGTCCTGCGTGCGGAACCTCCCGATGGCGTCGTATGTCTCGAGAGCGAATCCAAACGGATCGATCCGCATGTGGCACTGTGCGCACGCGGCATCACTCGAATGCCTCGCGATCAACTGCCGCTCCGTGAGTCCCTCGGGCACGGTCTCCGCCAACTGCGGCACGTTCTTCGGCGGCTTTGGCAGTTTTTCACCGAGGATTACCTCGCTGAGCCAGTGACCCCGCAGAATCGGGCTCGTTCGCGACGCCCCTGCCTGCGTCGCGAGCGTGGTGGCCAGTCCGAGGATGCCGCCGCGGCCCTGCTGTCGCACCCCGTCGACCCGCCGCCACTGCCCGCCTGTCACTCCGTCGATGGAATAGTGCTTTGCAAGGTCTTCGTTCAGGAACGTGTGATCGGCATCGAGCAGCGACAGGATCGAGCGATCGTTCCGGAAGAAGTCGGCGAGGAACAGGATCGTCTCTTCCTGCATCGCCCCGCGGAGGGCCGCGAACGTGGGAAACACTTCCTCGCTCTTCTCGTCGTGCTCGGCGAAGCCGTGGACGTGGAGCCACTGCATTCCGAATTCCTCGGCGAGCCGCCGCGACTTGTCGTCGCGGAGCATCCGCTGGGTCTGCACGATCAGCGTCTCGGGCTCGTGCAGCCGCCCAGTCGCAGCCACCTGCACAAGCTCAGTGTCGGGAAGCGATGACCAGAGGAAATAACTCAGCCGCGTGGCCAGTTCGACGTCGTTCACCGGCTGCGACTGAGCCCCCGGCCCCGGTGACTCCGCCTTGTAGAGGAAGGCGGGGGCCACAAGCACGCGGGCGAGCGTCAGGAGGAAGGCCTGCTCGTGCGGGAGATCATCGCGACGGAGTTCGGCATAGAGATCGCGGAGTTCGCGTGCTTCTTCCGGACGCAGCGGCCTCCGGTAGGCCCGCGAGGCGAAGTCGACGAGCTTCTCGAGGTGGAGCGGCTCGGCAGCGAACATCCGTTGCCGGAATGCCGCGGCCCGCGCCTCAATCGCTGGTCGCAACGGCGTGAGCCAATCGACCACGTCGCTGCGATCCTGCGAGGCATATTCCAAGAGCTGCTCGTAGACATCCACCAACTCCAGCGGTTCCCGGCTGATGAAGAGCAGCTCGTCCCAGAGCCTGTCGAGCTCCCTCTTTTGGGGCTCGTCGAGCATGAGCCGTTGCAGCTGATCGTCCTCCCGGTAGAAGAGGTTGAGCGTGACCACCTCGTCAACCGGCACGATCCGCGCGTAGCAGAGAGCCTTCGGGAAGAGCCCTCGGAAGTCGGCACACGCCGTGCCGAACCGGCGCCAGGCGGCGGAGTCTTTCCGAGCCACGACCGGCTCAGACGGTCTCGCTGTCGCGTTGTCGCCAGCCAGGTCTTCGCCCGTAGCGATGCCGGTCCGCAGCTGCACGCTCGCATCGTCCCCGGCCTGCGGATGGATCGAGCCCGCCGTGACCAGTGCGCAGCCCGCAGCGAGTTCGGCCGGGATCGTGACGCGGAACACGGCGGGAGCATGCCCGCAGAGATCTGTGGCCGCGATTGGCAGGCCCTCTGGATGCTGACCAAAAGCCCGAGGATCGATGCCCACGATCTCGTCGCCGCCGTTGCCAACGCCTCGTGCCTCGGCATCTGCGTGCAGATCGATGCGGGCCAGCAGCGGTCCGGTAGAGGAGAGGAGCGTGCGGCGGAGATCGACATCGGGTGAGTCCTGCGGTAGATCGGCTTCGCTTCCTGCCAAGAGCCTTTCCAGCTCGGAGGCCAGCCGACCTCGATCTCCCAGTTCGGTTGTCGCCATCCAGCGGGCCAGCAGCGATCCGTCAGGAATCGTCCAGGCGGTGTCCGGTGCATCGGCCTCTGGGCCAACGACACGGAGATACATGAGCCAGCCGGAAAGCACTCGCGGATCGACGGCGTGCTTCTGCGACAATTCCGCAATCACAGCCGTGGTCCGCTCCGCGTCATCGACCGTGACGGGCGGCTCGATCATCTCGGCCTCGGTGACGGCCGCGAGGCACTGTGATGCGGTCGCGGCCAGCCGCTGCCGCTGCGTGGCAAGCGTGGCCGCCATCTGCCGCACGAGTCGCAGCGGCAGGTCGGCCCGGCCGGGTGCCACGAGACGTGGGTTCTCCCAGACGAAGACATCCTGGTCAGAGCCATCACCGGCATCGGAGGCGGCAAGCAACAGCGTGATGGTGGCATCCCCCTCCGGCACCGCAAGCTTCAGCCGGAATTCCTGACGGTCCACCAGCGGTGTGACTGCCTCCATCCACGAAGCAGGTCCATCGGTCCGGCCGAACTGCCGGGCGATCTGTCCGACCTGGTTGAATTTCCAGACCGCGTCCTGCCACTGCGCAATCCAGGCGGCGACCTCGGCGGCAGTGTCGGGAGTGGCCGTTTTCCAGCGAGCCCGAAGCGAGTCGAGGAGCAACGACGGTTCGGAGGCTGGCTGAGTCAACGCCGCCCAGAGCGTGGCCAGATACTTGGGATTCAGGCCCCGATCGCGGGCCACATCGGCCACCGCATCAACTTCTTGCGTGAGCCGCTCCCGTTCGGCAAGCGTTGCGTGCAGGTATTTGGCGATCGGTAAAAACCCGTCGTGGCCTGTATCGAGCCTGATCCCCTGCTCGACGGTCGTCTGCGCCGCGGCGGTGGCTGCATCGAGCGGCTGCGTGAATCGCCCGTAAAACTCGCGGAGGCCGGCAAGCGCCTCGTCGGTCCAGTCGCGGCGGGTGTCGCTCCCGGAAAACCGGAATCCCTCGGGCAGCAACACCGCATGACCGGCCACCGCCTTCGCGGCGTTGAGATACTTGGTCACAAGTGCAGGAGACATCACCAGCGACTGTCCTGTGTTCGTAAAGCCTTCGCCCGCGCCGCCATCGGCGGGAAACTCACCGGCGGGATCGAGCGAACCGATGCCGGTGAGGTCGCGGATCGTCCAGGTGTATTCCGCGTTATTGAGCCGGCGAAGCACGACACGGCCCGGGTCGCCGGCATGCGTGACCGCTTCGGCGGCGAGAAACGCCCGCAGCCCC
>CANETO010000080.1 GCA_947440895.1 Planctomycetaceae bacterium
ATCGACGTCCAGGGGCGGTGAAGCCATCCAGCCGGCTCAGGCCTCGCTGGTTTCCTGAGCTTCGCGATCGCTCGACCACCCGACCCGTTTCTTGGAGAGGCCGATCTTCCGCTCGTCGGTGTCGACGCGGAGGATCTTCACTTCGAGAGGATCCCCCACCTTCACGACCTCTTCGGCGTTCTCGATCTTGTCTTCCGAGAGTTCGGAGATGTGGAGGAGCCCTTCCAGGCCGTCCTCGAGCCCAACGAACACACCAAAGTTCGTGATCTTCGTGACGGTTCCGTTCACGACGTCGCCCGTCTTGTAACGCTGGGGAATGTCAGTCGACCACGGGTCGTCGGCCATCTGCTTGAGGCCCAGGGCGATCCGCCGACGCTGCTGGTCGACCGAGAGCACCTTGCACTCGATCTCGTGACCCTTCTCGAGCATCTCACTGGGATGCGTCACCTTCCGCGTCCACGACATGTCGGTCACGTGGAGCAGGCCATCGATGCCGTCATCGATCTCGATGAAGGCACCGTAGTTGGTGAGATTCCGGACCACACCCTTGACGATCGCGCCCGGCGGATAGTCGGCGGCCACCTTCTCCCAGGGATTCTGCTGGGTCTGCTTCATGCCCAGCGAGATTTCCTGCTTTTCCTTGTTGATGGCGAGCACCACCACCTCGACCTCGTCGCCCGGCTTGACCAATTCGCTGGGATGGCTGACTCGCTTGGTCCAGCTCATTTCGCTGATGTGGACGAGGCCCTCGACACCATCCTCCAGCTTCACGAACGCACCGTAGCTCATCACGTTGACAACGCTGCCCTTGCAGACGGTGCCGACCGGGTACTTGTCGGCGACCTTCGCCCAGGGGCTGGCGGTCCGCTGCTTCATGCCCAGCGCGATCTTCTCCCGCTCGCGATCGATGTGCAGCACCTGCACCTCGACCTCCTGGTCGATCTGCACCATCTCGCTGGGGTGGCCAATGCGGCCCCAGCTCATGTCGGTGATGTGAAGCAGGCCGTCGATGCCGCCCAGGTCGACGAACGCGCCGAAGTCGGCGATGTTCTTGACGACGCCGCGGCGGATCTGACCCACCTCGAGCGTTTCCATGAGTTGCTTCTTCCGTTCGGCACGCTCCTGTTCGATGAGCGCCCGTCGGGAGACGACGATGTTTCGTCGAGCTTCGTCGATCTTGAGCACGAGGCACTGGATCGCCCGACCGCAGTAGTCGCCAATGTCGGCGGGCCGACGGATGTCGACCTGGCTTGCCGGCAGGAAGACGTTGACGCCGGATATATCGACGAGCAAACCACCCTTGATCTTGCGGGTGACGAAGCCGGTGACGACGTCGTTCTCGTGAACGCTCTCCATCACGCGCAGCCAGTCTTCGATCCGGCGCGCCTTCCGCTTGGAGAGCGTGATCAGTCCGCGCTGCTCCTCGACCTGGCCATCCTCAAACTCCTCCAGCAGCACCTTGACGATGTCGCCCACCTGCGGCGGCGGTTCGCTCTCATCCCATTCGTTCCGCGGGATGTGGCCTTCGCTCTTGTAGCCGACGTCGACGAGCACGAATTCGCTGTCGACCCGCAACACCCTCCCCTCGAGCACCGAGTTGACCGCCAGTATGGAGGTTCCGATCGAGTATTCACCCTCTTCTGTTCCTGCGAGGGCGAGTTCCAGTTCCTGATCGAGTTCGTCTCCGAGTTCAAGTTCGCGAATGAGGTTGCGGTTGACCATGCGTGAGGGGGTTTGGGGTAAGCGGGTTGGAGGTGGAAAACGCGCGGGCCACGATGGATCGAGCCACGGAGTGTAGCAGGCTCCGCACCGCTGAACAATCGAGTGTTTGCCAATTACGTGTTTGACCAGGCTGCCCCAGATTCTCCGACCGTCAGGGCGGAATTGTCCCGCGAGTCGACCCCGGGGACCGGACGATGGAATCCGTATGAGCTGCCCTGGCAGAATGCCTGTTTTCCGCCCGCTACCGCTGCTGCTGGCCCTGCTGGCCACCGTGGTCGCCGATCCCGCGCGAGGGCAATTCGCCGCACCCGAGGTGGGGTCGGCCGCCCCCACGCTCGGTGACGCCCGCACGCAGAAATACCGGGTGGGCCTGTCGGTGACGGCCGAGGGTGGGACCTGCCGGGATATCTACGCCACCCTGCCGGTGCCCGCGGACTGGCCGGAGCAAAAAGTGCAGATTCTCCAGGAGGACCTCTCGCCCGACGTCCGCAGCCTGCGGTATCGCATGCTGCCGGGGGGGATCAAGCAGATGATTGTGGAGATTCCCGAACTGCACGCCGGTGAAAAGGCGCAGGCAATCGTCACCTTTTCCCTGGAACGCATGTCGATCATTCCGCCCGTCGATCCCGCGACGCTCTCGATCCCGGAGAAGCCCGATCGGGCGTTGCGGGTGTTTCTCGGGCCGAGTCCCTACATCGAAACGCGGCATCCGAAGATTCTGAAACTGGCCAAGGCGACTGGCGCCGATCTCGAAGGCTGGCAGAAGGTGGAGGCGATCTACGACACCGTCCGCGAGAAGGTGGAATACCGGAATGGCGAATTGAAGGGGGCCGCGCGGGCGCTAGCCGACGGCTGGGGCGACTGCGAGGAACTCACCTGCCTGTTCATCGCCATGGCCCGGGCCGAGGGCATTCCGGCGCGGACCGTCTGGGTCGAGGGGCATTGCTACCCCGAGTTCTATCTCGTCGATGCCGACGGTCAGGGCTGGTGGTATCCCTGCCAGGCCGCCGGCACACGCGCCTTCGGCGGCATGCCAGACCAGCTGCCAATCCTGCAGAAAGGCGATTCGTTCCGCGACCCCGACCGGCCCGGCAAGACGCTGCGATACGTCTCCGAGTTCATCAAGGGTTCGTCCAAAGACGGCGTCGGCGCACCCAAGGTCACCTGGATCCGCGAGGGGGCGTAATGCCTTACTCGACGCCGGTGAAGACTTCTTCGTTGAGCGGACGGCCGAAGGCATCCTTGGCGACGGGAGTGAACCACCGCGGCACGATGGGCAGACCCGCCTCACGCCACGCGGCCTCCAGCCGATCGCCGGCAACCTTCACGATCCGCTCGCGGCCGCGGCCGGCCAGCGTCGAGCGATCGGCCCACGGTGTGACCGGACCGTCGAAGCCTGCAGCCTGCGCCTGCGTCAGCACGGCTGCCGAATTCATCACGCCGGTCTCTCCCGGCATCAGCCGCTGCGAGTGAGTGAGTTCAGCCGCGGCCACATCGCGAGGCGCGTCGGAGAGTCGCACTTCCACGATCCGGCCCTTCGGCACCTTGGTGATCATCTCCAGCGGTTCGCCGGTGATGTGCAACGCCCAGGCGTCGACAACCGCACCGATCCGCGGGTGAGATACCGCCAGCAGGCCAAGCAGGCCTTCGAACGTGTGGATGAACTGGTGGGTCTTCTCGGCACGGGCCTCGGCTTCGGGCGTGATCGCCAGACCGAGCGAAATGCCATGGGAGTCGAGCAGGCCGCCGAGCGTGTCGAGCCGCGTGCGATACTGCTCGAAAAAGTCCTTGAAGGAATGCTCGTCAGACGCGGCCGCGATCCACGTCACCGCGCGGGTGGCCTCGGTCGCTTGGGCAAACTCCAGCCGCTTCGGCAGGGAGGCCAGCTCGGCCTGGAACGTCGCGTCATCGCCGTCGAGCGTCACGGGCAGCCGGAACACGCCGCACTTGAGCCGCGCGCTCACCATCAGCCGCCGCGCATGGGGCACGCCGAATGTCTCCGCCTGCTGCTGGAAATCGACCAGATCGATGTCCATCGCGTCGAAGCCGAACGACAGGGCCAGCTCGATGAGTTCGCTGGGGCGTCCGGAGAGCGGCAGTCCAAACGTGCTGAGGTTGCGGAACATCGTGCGGGAAATCTCCTGTGTTCTTGAGGCTGGGGGTGGGGCAGTATGACCGAAACCCGCTGTTTTTTGAAGCGGGGGTGCTCGACCGGTCCGTACCGACACGATTTTCTCGTGTCGAAGCCCCGGCTGCCTACCGGGTCGGCTGCAGTTCGGCGAGGTTCATGCCCAGCCGTTTGAGCTTCTTGTAGAGCGTGGTCCGGTTGATGCCGAGGGCCCGCGCCGCGGCATCCCGCCGCCAGTTGGAGCTTTCCAGGGCCTCCAGAATCAGTCGACGCTCCGGATGGGCCATCGACCGCTTGAGCGATCCTGCCCGGTCAGCAACGTCCACTGTGGCTCCGTGAGCCAACTCGCCGCTCCCGCTCGTGACGGCGGACGGGAGATCTGCCGCCGTGATCGAACTGCCACGCCCGAGAAAGACCGCGTATTCCACGGCGTGTTCGAGTTCACGGACATTTCCCGGCCAGCGATACCGCACGAGCGACTCGACCGCATCAGGCGAGAATCCCTCCACCGTGCGGCCGCCGCGGGCCACGGTTGCGGCCAGAAAATGGTGCGCCAGGAGCGGGATGTCGGCGGCCCTGTCCCGGAGCGCGGGCATCTCGATCGTAATCACATTGACCCGCCAGAAGAGATCGGCCCGAAAGGTGCCGGCGGCCACGAGGGCCCCAAGGTCTTCATGGGTGGCCAGGATGACGCGGGCGTCGACCGCCTGGGTCCGTCCGCTGCCCACCGCCTCGAACCGCAGATCCTGCAGCACCCGCAGCAGTTTCACCTGCATCGCAGGCGATGCGGTGGCGATCTCGTCGAGAAAGATCGTGCCGCCATCGGCCTGCCGGAACTTCCCTTCCCGGTCGGCTGTGGCGCCGGTGAAGGCGCCGGCCACGTGGCCGAAGAGTTCACTTTCAAGCAGCGTTTCGCTGAGGCAGCCGCAGGCCACTTCGACGAATCGTTCCCCGTGGCGTCGACTCGCCCCGTGGATCTCTCGGGCCAGCAGCGACTTGCCGGTGCCGCTCTCGCCGGTGATCAGCAGCGTGGCGGGGGCATCGGCCAGACGCGCCACGAGATCGAGCACGCGCCGCATCGCGGGCGACCTGCCGAGGAGTTTCGGCACGGGAGGCTGCTTGTCAGCCGCGGCAGCCCGCGCCGTGGCGGCGGCGATCGCCGCGTCGAGCGCGGCCAGCAGGTCGGCATCGCGGGCCGGCGTGTGCACGATGGAGTCGGGGGCGATCTTGGCCGTCACCGCTGCGGCCGCGTGCTCGGGTACGGTGATTACCAGACCGATGTCGCCAGGCGCCAGTCGCAGGTGCGCGGCGATCCGACTGGCGCCGCCGCCAGCCAGCAGGCCGTCGACGATGCACGCGGCATAGGAGTCACGGGCCAGGAGCGGCAGCGCCTCTTCTGCCTCGCCGACGGCGGTGGCGTGCCAGCCGAGGCTGCAGAGCCACTGCGCTGTGTGGGATGCCACCCGACGGTCGTCGTCGACGACGAGCACGCGGACCGGACTGGAGGGGCGGTCGATCGGTGTCGCGCTGCGGATCATGGTGTGGCGTCCTGGGAACACAAGGGGCGACGAGAAAAGTCACCACCAGTTCTTTAGGTCGCAAACCGGCGACAGCAAAGTCGCCGCAGGGCGACAATCCTGCCCAGATGGAGCAGTCGTGCCGTCAGGACCGGCACGGTCGTCATCACCCGACCGCCCGGCAGTGTCACGGCTTCAAAACCAGACGGTTTCGCCAAGCGGCCCGGTATTCCCGGACTTCCGTCCAGGGCTTGTTGTCAGTCTCTCGATCCCGATGGCCGTTCATGGTCGGCGTGGCGGCTGTCGCCAAGGGCCACGGCATCGGCGATCCGGTCGGCCGCTGGGCCGAGCAGGATCTCCCGATTTTCAAACAACGCCTCCGGATCCTGGTCGAGCATCCGGATCCGCCGTTGCCGGAAGGAGAAGAAGGCGATCACGGTCAGGGCGACGACTGCCAGCGCAATCGAGATCGCGGTGAACCCCCTGGTTGCCGTCTGAATGAGGCCGGTGATCCGTTCGCCAAACAGGTATGCCAGCCCAAAAAAGCCACCAATGACGATCGACGCGCAGATGAAATCCGCCAGCAGAAACCAGCGGTATTTCACCTTGAGAATTCCCGCCGTCAGGTAGAAGGGACTGCGAAGGCCGACAAGAAATCGGGCGACAAAAAACGCCTTAATGCCGTGCTTGCGGAGCAGGTTTTCGATCGTCCGCTCCCGTTCGGGGGTGAGAAAGCCCGACCACCACGGGTGCTCCTTCAGGATCCGCGCTCCGAAGAACCGTCCGATGGCATACATCAGACTGTCGCCGAGCAGCGCCCCCACCATGCAGGCCGGCAACGCGTAGTACCACTTCAGCTGTGCCAGTCTGCTGGCCACGCCGGCGGCCACAATTGGCACCTCCTCCGGCACGGGCAGACCAATGCCCGTGAGAGTGAGGAACAGCACGATGCCGAGGTAGGAACCCCGCTCAAACCAGTCGAACATGTCAGGAGTGGGTATCGCGGGCGGAGGTCCAGGGCAGGTGGATGGGGCAGGTGAATAGGGCAGAGCCCAAACCGGTAGTGTATCCCGGGGATGAAAAAAGGCACGGCGGTACTGTTTCCCAGCTTCGTCAGGCTCAGGGGAGAGCCGGGATCGGCGGAAGCTCGAGGAGCCTTTGGGCGTATCCTCGCCCCGGCGACGAGACTTCTGCCGTCCCGGCGGTGCGGGCCCGCACTGTCAGGGCTCCACGCCCTCGCCGGGCTCGATCGAGAACACATCCTCAGCAAGGTTCGCCGTGAGCACCCGCACCGCCCCCGACGCCTTGCCGGTCACCACCAGGATCGCCCCTACCCCGCTACCCTGCGGCGCTACCTGAGCCAGCCCCGCAGGGCCGAGCACGTAGAGTGCCGTCGAAAGGCTGTCGGCCTCGGCGGCAGTGGCAGCCACCACGGTTGCAGACAGCACGCCCTCGGCGGGCACCCCCGTTCGCGGATCGAGAATATGACCAAGTCGGCGGCCGCGTTCGATGAAGAACTGCGTGCCCGATCCACTGGTGCCGAGGGCTTTGTTTTCCAACTGGACTGTCGCTAGCCGCCGGCCCGGTCGCAACGGGTGTCGCACGCCCACCGGCCAGGACCGCCGCCCCGGCAGGGCCGGCCCCTGTGTGCCGATCGCCCGCACGCTGCTGGCCCCGCCGTGCACGAGCGCACTGGGCACACCCAAGGTCTGAAGCCGCTCCATCACGCGGTCGATCGCCCAGCCTTTGCCGATGGCGCCGGGGTTCAGTTCCACGCCGGGGCGGGTGAACCGCACCCGGCTGCCGGCCTCGTCCAGTTCGACCCACCGCATGCCGGAGGACTCCCTTGCCCGCGCGAGTTCCTCGTCCGAAGGCGTTCGCCCCTGACGGCGGAGGAATCCCCAGGTTTTCACCAGGGTGCCGGCCGCCATATCAAACGCGCCGGCCGTGCGGTCGTGGAGTTCGCGTGCCTCGAGCAGCAACGCGAAGAGGTCGGCCTCCACGGGCTGCCAGCCGTCGGCTGCCGTGGCGTTGAGGCGGGCCAACTGGCTCGTGTCGCGATAGACCGTGATCCGGTCCTCGATCTCATCGACGAGATCGAGGCAGTCGACGGCGATCGCCGTGGCGTCAGGCACCTCGCCGGCGTTGAACACGATCTCGAACCGGCAGGCCATCGCCTCGCGGCCGACGACGAG
>CANETO010000081.1 GCA_947440895.1 Planctomycetaceae bacterium
GCGTGCGGGTGGAAGGGCTCGACGCCACCGTGGAGTTCGATGCCGACCGCAATTCCAACCTCAAGGGGCTGTTCTTTCCGGCCCTCGCCGGCCCGGGTGCGGCGGCCCGTCCCCACAACGGAAAGCCTGGTGCGGTGCGGATGCAGTTGGACGTGGTCGGGGCGGTCGTGCGGATGATCGGCCCCTGGGCGGACGAGCCGTGGGTGAGCGACCCGATCAACGTCCAGGCCAGTCTCGCCCCCTCGGCTGACGGGACGCGAAGCGAATGGACGGTCGAGCCCGTGCAGCTTCTGGCCGATGCCAGGCTTGAGCCGGCCGTGGCGCAGGGCGTTTTGGCCTATATTGCTCCCGTGATGGCCAACGCCACGCGGACCAGCGGACGTTTTTCGCTCCGCATCAACGCCGCCACGCTGCCCGTCGGCGCCACCGAGGGCGGGCATGTCTCCGGCGTGCTCGCGATGCACGCCGTCGACCTCGGCCCTGGACCGCTCGCACAGCGAGCGATCGAATCCCTGCCATTCAACCTGCCGATCCCGCAGTCGATCCGGATCGCCGACGAATCGCACGTGGAATTTCAGCTGGCCGACCGGCGGATGTCGCACAAGGGGCTGGCGTTTGGCGTGCCGCTGGCAAAGCCCGGGCAGCGGCTCGACATCCGGTCGAGTGGTTCGGTGGGCCTCGACGACAAGACGCTCCAACTCAAGCTCGAACTGCCGATTCCGGCCGATCTGCCGCAGGACAGGCCGCTGTTGGCGGCACTCTCGGGGCGGACGTTCTCCGTGGGCGTCGGTGGCTTGCTCGGCGAACCCCGCATCGATTTCGATGGCTCGCTGCGGGCCAATGCGGGCGGCGTGGTGGCTGAACTCATCGATCGTCTGCGCGGCTCCGGCGGTCCGCAGGCGGCGCGGCAGCCGGCTGGGCCGCCACGGCCACTGGCACCGCCAGCCCCGGCCTGGAAGCCCAATGCCTCCGCCGGCAAGGCTTCCGAAACGGTGGCAAACCCCGATCCAGCAAAGCTTGATCCGGCAAAGCTTGATGCAGCAAAGCCAACGGAAGCTCCAGATGGCGATGGGGCCAACACCGACACCCGCCAGCAGGCCGGCGGTCCATCAACGGCTGACAAGATCAAGTCTGCGTTGCCCCCCGACATGAAGACGGATTCGACCGCCGACGCGGTGATCGATCTCGTCGGTGGCGTCCTGGAAGAGGTGGCCAAGCGACGGGCCGAGCGGCAGGCTGCTGAGACAGCAAACCCTCAGCAGGCCGAGCCGCCGCGGCGAGGTCGACTCCTACGGCGGCTGATCCAGCCGCCCGCCCCGCAAGCAACCCCCGTGCCCGCCGACGCGACGCCGCCGCTGCAGCCTGTGCCACCGCAGCCTGTGCCACCGCAACCTGCGGCACCGCAGCCAGCGGGCTGACGTAGCCGAAGCCCATGAAAAAAGCCGGGCCTTCCCTGGGGAAGGCCCGGCCCTTATGTGTCCTGCCGCT
The DNA here is from genome assembly GCA_947440895.1 of Planctomycetaceae bacterium. GTDB lineage: Bacteria > Planctomycetota > Planctomycetia > Pirellulales > UBA1268 > CAMCQY01. The sequence goes on from CANETO010000081.1 coordinate 1,489, forward strand.
TCGTCGCTCGCCTCAGGGCAGACCTGGTTGCGACGACGTGGCTGGCTCTTGAATCACAGCTCAGGTGCCAACCGGGGCGGCCGGGGCAGCCGGAGCCTCGGGAGCAACAGCCGGAGCAGCTTCGGTCGGCACGCCTTCCGAGATCACAGCACTGCCTTCGCAGTTGCCGCCGGCGCAGCCGCCTTCGACGACAGCCGACTCACCACCGCAGCTCGAGCAGCCGCCTTCGACGGCAGCCGACTCACCGCAGCTCGAGCAGCCGCCTTCGACAGCAGCAGCTTCGCCACAGCCCGAATCACAGGCCGGAGCGGCCTCACCACAACCCGACTCACAAGCCGGAGCAGCAGCGGCTTCGCCGTGGCAACGCTTCTTCTTGTGGCCGAACAGACCGCCGTGGCAGCCCTTCTTCTTGTGGGCAAACAGACCGCCGTGGCAGCTGCGGGCACGCCCGTGGCAGCCGTGGCCGGCAACGGCACCCGAGTCACCGCCGACGAGGGCGATGGCAACGAGAGCAATGAACATGGCAAACGAGAGTCCGAGAATACGCTTCATCACTTACCTCCAGATGAAAACATTGAACGCGGAATGCGTTCCGAAAGCCGTCACGAAACAACCCCGATCCGGGACGGCCACCGGACCAAAGCAACAAGCGAGCAACGAATCCACCCGGGGCAGAAAAGAGTCCGACAACCGGCAGCACTGCCCTGCAAGAGCTGCGGGTTGGGAAAACTATCCGGCCTGGGTAATCCAGGCGACTAGGCTAACAGTGTCGCTGTTGCTGTCAAGGACTCCCGGCTGGGGTACCCCAGGCGTTCGCCAGCGTTTTCCACGGTGATTCCGCGAAAAATGACCCTAGAATGGGCCTGAAGAAGAGCCCTCGGGAGGCCACATGGGGGGGCCTGGGGGGATCTCTTGAGGAGCCCTGGGGTGGCTCGAGGCGGTCGGCGAGGTCGGCCGTGCCCGGCCTGCGGATCTCCCCTCCGACTACTTCCGCTGACCGTCGGCGGGGCCGACAGCCGTTCTCGCCTCGGGCTGTTTGGCCTGGCTGGCGGTAGCCTGCTGGGCTCGCTTCTGGAGTTCAACCGCCACCATTTCCTGCTTGGCGATCATGTCTTCAGGGTCCTCGAAATTCAGCAGCAGCGGCGGCAGATCGTCAAAAATCCGCGTGGCCATGCCCGCCACCCGCCAGCCCTCGGGATCGAGGCGGACGGCCCAGACGACATTTTCAGTGGTGGTGAACCCATCCGGATCGGTATCGGTCCAGGTCGTGCCCACGTGCACGAGGTCTTCGGCCCCGGCAATGTGTTCAACTTCCCGAATCGAATAGGTGGCCGAGGAGGTGACCGGCGGAGCAACAGAAATGCCCAACTCCTCGGTCTTGGCGCGGGCGACCTTTGTCAGCATCGCCCGGGCACCGGCGTCGTCACCCCGCTTGATCGCCTCGAGAAACGTCGTGACGGTGGTCCTAGCAGGATCGGTGGTAGTGGTCGAGGTGCCGATGGCGGTGCTGCCGCCCGAACAGCCGGAAAGTGCCAGCACGGCAAGGCAACATCCGGTGAGGAGACAGGCGGCCCACAGGGAATACACCCGCCGCTGAACCCGACAAACTGCCCGTGATCCCGTCATGGAAGGCGTGGTGGTCATGCTGCTTCTCCGCGGCGCTACGATCCCTGAAGTTCGACACTCAATGTGCGTCTCCCCGCCCGACCCAGGATGCGGGGCTGACGGGGCGGGGAGAGTGACGACCGCGGGATGGCCCGTCAAGGCGAAAAAACGTCTTCCTGCTGCGGTTTTCAGGCATGGATTATGATGATTGAAATCGGCCCCGGTCCGGCGTGGACAACCCTCGGTGTCGCCGGGAGGAATGAGGTCAGCCATCGGCCCCTGCGGGCTTAGGGAGGCGGCATGGCGGCATCCGTAACAGTGCTGAGACGGGCAACCACCGCCGGGCTGATCGGCTGGCTGGCGTGGATCGGTTCCCAGGCACTGGCCGCGCCGCCGACGCCCTCGCAGGGACCGCCTCGCGCTGCCCGGTCCGGTCCACGCGAGATCCGACGGGCGGCTCCCCCTGCCGCGGTCTGGGACGAGCCCACTGCCCAGATATTCGCTGCCGACGCCTTTGCCGAACTGGTGGGAACTCGGCCCACCGTTTCGACTGCGAACCAGCGGCTATCACCGGCCGCGGCACTCCAATCCGAAGGCCTGACAGCAGCCCCAGCGGGCGGCTTCCTCTGGTCGGCGGTCGTCTCGGAGGAAACGCTGACGGACGAGATCAAGGACATGAAGGGAGTGGTGATCAGTGCCGTGGCCAATCCATCCGCATTCAAGGGGGGTGGCTACGACCAGGCCCGTGAGGCCTTCAGCACCGTGGCGCTCGCCTTCGGCGTGATCGCAGCCTATGACCAGGACATCCGCTGGAAGACGGAGGCGGAGACGGCCCGTGACCTGTTCGCGCGAGTCGGCTTCAACTGCAAGGTTGGCACCGATCAATCCTTCAACGAAGCGAGACTCCGCTCCGACGATCTGAAGTCGCTCGTCGAGGGCGGCCCTCCCACCTCCCGGGCCGACCGCGACGAAGACTTTCGCTGGAGCCAGGTGGCCGGCCGTCCGGCGCTGATGTCGCGACTGGAATCGGCCGACGCCACGCTCTCCGCGGCCACCGCCTCGAAGGCAGACTTCGAGAAGCGGCTGGCGAATCTCCTGCACGACGCGGAGATCGTGGCCATGATTGGGGAGGTGATCCAGCAGTCAGACTATGAATACCACGATGACGACACCTACAGGGGCCATGCGTCGGCGATGCGTGACGCCGCGCTAAAACTCCGGGAGGCCGTGAAGAAAAAGGACTACGACGCCGCCCGCGCCGCGGTCGGCGACCTGAAAAAGTCGTGCGATGCCTGTCACGGCGGCTACCGCGGCTGAAGGCACGCGAACGATCGCACGAAAGCCAGTCGGCGGTGCGTCGCCTCAGGACTTGGGCTGCTCGAAGAGATCGGGCAGCGGCTTCAGGTCGATCAGTTCCGCCAACCCGGCCGCCACGATTTCCCGCCCGGTCACATAGCGATGTGTGCGACTCCACTCGTTGATCTGGTCCGCCGACCGGCCAAAGAGATCGCAGAGGAGCACATCCATGTCTTGCTCCAATTCGGCGAAATGCCGCGACCACTCGGCAGCCTCCCGGATGCCGATGTGCTCCTCGCTCTGCCACTTCATGGGATGAAAGAGGAACACGCTGAACGGCGTCACCAGTCGTCGCTCGCAGGCGGCAAAGGGCCAGAGCGCCGCCGACGAGCATTCGCCGGTGACCACGGCCGTGGCGCGGATGCCACGGATTCGCAGGAGCGTCACCAGCGACATCCCGCAGTAGGGGCTGCCGCCTGGTGAGTCGAAGTAGATCGTGCACGCCCCCCCCGGCTCGACACCAAGCAGTCGATCGGTGAGATCGGCCTCGTTGTCGGTCAGATCACCAACGATGGCCAGTTCCACCGGGCCTTCCCGCTCCTGCTCCTGCTGCGGATCGTTGTGCGGCACGGTCTGGCGTTTAGAATCGCGGGGACGCATGGGGTTGATCCCTCGAGGGCTGCGAACATCCGCGGAGAGCTTACAATACGAGGCCGCACGACGAGAGCGGCACCGCCCAGCAGACGATTCGGCCGCCGTTTTTGAGGCGGTGGACGCCGGATTTGTGTGTTAGCATCATCGGATCCGATCGGGCACGGCAGCACAGGTTTCCCAAAACGACCCGCAGCCGTCCGTCACGTTCACAGTCACAACGCATCTTCAGAGGAGTTCACCCCATCATGCGTGCTTCACTCATCATCGCTGTCCTGGTGGCGGGCCTCATGCCGCTCGTCGCTGCCACCAAGGCGACGGCACAGGTGGCGACCGCCCCTGAAACGCGGGCCTTCGACATCGCCGGCGGCAGTCTGTTGCTCGAGGCACCCGCAGGCTGGAAGCGGGTGCAGCCGAAGTCGGGGATCGTCGAGACCGAGTTTGCGATCCCATCTGCAGGCGAACTGCCGGCGGGGCGGATGACCGTGATGGGCGCCGGTGGGAGCGTGCAGGCCAACGTCGACCGTTGGTACAGCCAGTTCACCCAAGCCGACGGCAGTGACACCAAGCAGAAGGCGGTCACCAAGACCGTCAAACTGGCCGGCTGCACCGTGACCATGGTCGACGTCTCGGGCACCTTCAAGGACACGCCCGGCGGCCCGTTTGCCGGAGGCAAGACGATCGACCGTCCCGACTATAGGATGCTGGCCGCGATCGTGGAAACGCCCGCGTCCGGGAGCCAGTTTCTGAAGTTTTACGGCCCGGCAGCGACGGTGGCCCAACAGGCAGACGGCTTCCGCACGATGATCGAGGGCATGGTCCCCGCCGGAAAATAAGGCATCCAACACCCTTCTCGAAGACCCCATGAAAATCCAGGAATTTCTCGAGCACCACGGCATCGCCGGCAACCCGTTTGCCGAGGAGGATGCACAGAACGACACCGTCTTCAAGCGGACATGCCTGGAGTCGACCTTCCATCCTGCCTGGGACAAGATCTACGGCGACCCGGCCGACCCCAGCACCGCGATCGTGTTTGGCGAAAAGGGCGCGGGGAAGACGGCGATCAAACTGCAGATGGTTCGGCAGTTCGACCGGCACAACGACACGCATCCCAATCAGAAGACGCTCGTCGTTCTCTACGACGACTTCAATCCCTTCCTCGATCGGTTCGTCAGCCGCGTCGGGCCCAACCGGCCCGTCGACAAGGTGCTGTCGCAGTGGAAGCTGTGGGATCACATGGACGCGATCATGACGCTGGCCGTAACGCAGTTCGTGAGCACGCTGGTCGATCCGCCGGCCCGCGAGGCGGCCGCCCGCCCCACGCTGACGCCGGCGCAGGCCCGCGACTTGAGTCTGCTGGCCGCCTGCTACGACCAGTCGACGGCTGAAACCTTTCCCTCACGGTGGCGGAAGCTCCGCAGCCGAGTCGGCTACCACGCCTGGCAGGGACTCTGGCCCACCGCGGTCGGACTGGCCGCAGCGGCGGTGTTCGGGATCGCCCTCCTGATCGGTTTTCAGCGCGAATCGCTGTCGTGGGCCGGTGCCTGGTGGCCCTGGCTCCTGCTGGCCGCCGCCTGGACGCCCTGGGCCTGGCGACGGGCCAGGAGCTGGTGGCTGGCGACGCGAATCGTGCGGAGCATGCGGACCGGCAACCGGACGACCGGCCAGCTGGCGCGGGCGTTGTCGCGGATGCCGGAGGTGGATCTCGCCGGCCAGCCGGTCCCCGCCTCCGCCCGGAGCGACGACCGCTACGAGCTGCTGGCAAAGTTCCAGGGCATTCTCGCCGCTCAAGGGTACGCCGGCATGGTGGTGATCGTCGACCGGCTCGACGAACCGCATCTCATCAATGGCTCGGCCGACCGGATGCGACAGGTGATCTGGCCGATGCTCGACAACAAGTTCCTCAAGTCGCCCGGCATCGGCATGAAGATGCTCCTGCCGCTGGAGCTCTACCGCTTCATCGAACGCGAGGACGAGCAGTTCAACCAGCGGGCGCGGCTCGACAAGCAGAACCTCGTGCCGACGCTCGAATGGTCGGGCGAGACGCTCTACGACATCGCCTCCACCCGCGTGAAGGCGGCAAGCGTCGGGACTCCGCCGGCCACGCTGGCGCAGCTCTTCGAACCAGAGGTCGATCAGCGCCGACTGCTCGATGGCCTCCGCAGCCTCCGCGTGCCGCGGCAGCTGTTCAAGTTTCTCTACCGGCTCCTCGTGGCCCACTGCCATGCCCACACCGGCGAGCAGGCGGTCTACAAGATTCCGCTGGAACGCTTCGACACGGTGCTGGCGGTGTTTCGCCGTGACCAGGATGCCTTCGACCGCGGGCTCGCTCCGCGGTAGTGATCCATGCAGGGTGAGAACGACGTTCATACGCTCGTCGTCGGCCGCGAGGCGATGGCCTGCCGGTTCGAGATCGTGTTCAACGCCGGCGAGGTGCCTGACGCCACGGCGATCGCCGTCGACTGCCTCGATCTCGTCGATGAGATCGAGGACCGGATCACGGTCTATCGCGACACGAGCCA
>CANETO010000082.1 GCA_947440895.1 Planctomycetaceae bacterium
ATGTGGCCAAGGATGGCCTGCTGCCGCTCACTCGCGGTGAAATCCACGCCCAGAAGGAACTGCTCGGCTGGTCCATGGCGAGGTAGTGCCCTGCCGGCACACGCCGGTCCATTGCCTCTTTGTCTTGATCTGTTCAGAGATTTCCCTGCATGAACTCAATCACTCGTATGGCTTGGATCATCAGCACCATCATGAAGCTTTCGAGACTCGCTGCCGTCTGTTCGGTCGTGGCCCTGGTTTCCGTTGTGCTGGCCTGTGCGGCGATCCCGTCACGGCAGGCGATCGCACAGGATGTCAGGGTGCGGGAGAGCGTTGCCCCGAGTGCGGTGCCGGGGGCCCGGCCCGCGACGCTGCCGCTGGGCATCATGGCGCAGAACACAGCCACCGGTGTGGAGGTGGTCAGTGTGAATCCGGGGTCGGTGGCTCAGGCCTCCGGCCTGCAGGCGGGTGACACGATCATCAACGTGGCGGGCTATCAGGTGGGCATGGTTGGCGACCGGCTCTACGACGTCGGTGACGAACTGGCCAGGCACGTGAATACCGCCGGCCAGGTGCCGTTGCTGGTTCGCAATGGTCGGACCGGCGGCCTGTCGACAATTCCCGCACAATTCGGCACGGCATCGCGGGCCATCAACGGCGTGCTGAATGCTCCGCAGGGGCTGCAGGTGCCGCCGACCTCGGTGATTACCGTGCGGTTGCTCGACGTCACCGAACCGCAGTGGCGTGACGTGGCGCTCACGCAGGGCCAGCTTCCCGTGGCGCGGGGATTTCCGGTGTCGTATCGGCTCGATCCGCCCGCGGCCACGACCGCCCATCGTTATGCGGTCGATGCACGGGTGGAGGATGCCGGCCGCGTGCTGTTGCAGACGACCGCGCCTGTCACGCTCGCTTCGCTCGATCGTGAGCAAAGGGTCGATCTCACGCTGGCAGGGCAGGCCGCGCCGGCGCCAACGGCCGTGGTGCCCAGTGCCCAAATTCAGCAGTGGATTCAGACCTATCTTGGCCGTCCGCCGCGGCCCTACGAGACCGAGGTCTGGCTGGCCGATCTCCAGCAGGGGAAATCGCTCACCGACGTACAGGCTGGCATTCTGAGCAGTTCGGAATATTTCGAGCGGCAGCGTTCCAATCGGGACGTCTACGTTGCCGACGTGTTCCGGCAGTTGTACGGGGTTCCCCCGACGCCGGCGCAACTCGCCGATCTGCAGGCCCGCTACGATCGAGCTCAGGGCGTACGACTGCCGTTCGTGCAGCAGTTGCAGCAACAGCAGCAGCCGCGGTAAGGCTCCAGTCGGTTGCGGCTGGCTTCAGGCTGGCCCGAACTCTGAGGCCGGTGCATCGATCGCCACCGGCGTGCCGATGCGGGCGTCGAGCCGCTCGTCGGCCCGGCCTTCGACGACGGCCGCCTCGATGAAGCCCTGGGAGCCCACGAGCGCCACGGCCGTGCCCGGCATCGCTTCGCCATAGGTGCGGACGATGGTCGTGATCTCGTGGAGACCCACGCGGAGCCGGCCTGCCGCTTCAAGCTGCGGCAGGAGTGAGGCTGGCAGACTGGTCACCAGATTGCCGAAGGCGTCGATGTGGATCACTTCGCCCTGCACGCCCGTGGGTGTCTCCTCTGACGCGGGCCAGCGGAGTGTTGAGAGCTGGTCGAGCGGATCGCCCAGCGACTCTGGATTCAGTCCATCAAGCAGCCGTGCGGCCAAGGGGGCGAGCACGTCGCGGCCGTGAAACGTCGCAGATGCCTCGAGCGGCACGCGAATCCTGCGGGCTACGACCAGCGGCAGCCGCTTGAGCGCGAGCGTGAGCACGCCGTTGTCTGGGCAGAGGAATTCCTGGTAGGCCTGCGGAGGGCCGAGTCTGGCCCAGACGAGCTGTCGTTCCGTGCCCACGCCGGGATCGACAACCACGATGTGGAGCGTGCCTGTGGGAAACGCGGGGCAGCTCTGGCCGACCAACCAGGCGGCAGCACGGATGTCGTGGGGCAGCACGTCGTGGGAGATGTCAACGAGCGTGAACGGAGTCGTGGCCTGCAGGAGACGCCCCTTCAGCTCGGCGACATATCCGCTGCCGGAGCCGAAGTCGGTGGTGAGCGTGACAACGCGAGTCATGGCGGTGCCGCCGTTGTCCGCGGCCGTCACTCCATCCCGCGGATCAGGTCGATGCAGACGGCCCGCACCTTCCCCGGATTGACGTTGGCATTTTTCTTCTTCGCCTGGCCGATCAGTCCGGCGGCGGCCTGCTCCTTCCCACTCTTCACGTCGGCAACGATCTTCGGGTTGGCGGCCAGCAGTTCGCGGCAGAGGGAGATCACATCGTCGTCGCTGACCGCGGCGATGCCCATGCCCGCCACGACATTATCGACCGGCCGGCCGCTGGTCACCATCTCCGCGAAGATTTCACGGGCCCGGCTGGTGTCGAAGTCGCCCTTCTTAATCCGGCCGATCAGGTCGGCGAGGCCCTCCGGCCTGACGGTAAAATCGGAGACCGTGCCATTGGTCTCGTTGAGGATGCGGAGCACGTCCTGCTGCATCCAGTTACTCGCCACCTTGCCCTCGCCCACGCGGGTGGCGAGGTCCTCGAAGTAGTCGACGAGTTCACGCCCCTGGTTCACGAGCACATCGGCGTCGTAGGCCGGGATATTCCATTTCGCAGCGAGCGTCTTGCGGAGCGACACGGGCGGCTCGCCCATTTCACCACGGATCGAGGCTATTTGTTGTTGAGAGACCGTCACCGGCACCAGGTCGGGCTCGGGGAAGTAGCGGTAGTCGCTCGACTCCTCCTTGTGTCGCTGGGCCCGCGTGATGCCGGCAGGGTCGTCCCAGCCGCGGGTCTGCTTCGGCGTCTTGCCCATCTCGGCCTTCGTCGCCTGCCAATCCTCCCACTGCCGTGCGGCCTCGTAGGTGAGGGCCCGCTCGACGGAGCGGAAACTGTTCATGTTCTTGATCTCGACGATCGGCGTCTTGGCAATGCGGCCGTCGGGCTGTGGAATGTGAAGGTTCACGTTGGCATCGACGCGGAGGCTCCCCTCCTGCATGTTGCAGTCGCTCACGCCGAGATACACAAGCAACAGTTTGAGTTCGTTGAGCCAGGCCCGTGCATCCTGCGGGCTTCGCAGGTCGGGCTGTGTCACGATCTCGCACAGCGGCGTGCCGGCGCGGTTCAGATCGATGCGGGTGTCGCCCGTACCGGCGGCTTCGTCGTGCATGCTCTTGCCGGCATCCTCCTCAAGATGCACGCGGACGATGCCCACGCGACACGGCTCGAACGCTCCCTTCGGATCGACCACCTCCAGGAACCCGTCGCTCGAAAACGGCAGGTCGAACTGGCTGATCTGATAGCCCTTGGGAAGATCGGGATAGAAGTAGTTCTTGCGGTCCCACTTCGTAAAGGGGGCGATCGTGCACTCGAGCGCCAGCGCCGCCCGCAACGCGAGGTCGAAGGCCCGTCGGTTCATCACCGGCAGTGAGCCGGGCAGGCCCAGGCAGGTGGGGCAGACCTGTGTGTTCGGTGCACCGCCAAACTTCGTCGAGCAGCCGCAGAAGAGCTTCGTGCGAGTCATCAGTTGCACGTGCACTTCCAGGCCGATGATCGTGGTGTAGGGAGCGGTGGTACTCATGTCTTTGCCACTCCCACGGCCTGGGGCCTGCGGCGGTGCCAGTCGGTGAGCCGCTGAAACCGGTCAGCCGCCTGCAAGAGCAGCGGTTCGGCCAGCGGCGGCGCCTGCAGTTGGAAGCCGATCGGCAGACCCGACTTCGTGAAGCCACAGGGGAACGAGATACCGCCGACACCGGCCAGGTTGGTGCCGACGGTGTAGAGATCGACGAGATACATCGCCAGCGGGTCGTCGGTCTTCTCGCCGAGCTTGAACGCTGGCGTGGCCGACACCGGCCCGCCGATCAGATCGACGGTTTGGAAGGCGTCGAGATAGTCCTGCCGGATCAGCCGCCTCACTCGCAGGGCCTTGGCGTAGTAGGCCTCGTAGTATCCAGCCGAGAGGGCATAGGTGCCGAGCATGATCCGCCGCTTCACCTCCGGCCCAAAACCCTCGGCGCGGCTGCGGCAATACATCTCCACCAGCGGCGACTCAAAGCCGCCGGTGTGGCCTGCGGTGCGTTGACCGAGGTCCTTGCAGCGATGCCCATAGTGGGCTCCGTCATAGCGGGCGAGATTGCTCGACGCCTCGCATGGCGCGACGAGGTAATAGGTGGGAATGCCATACTTCGCGTGCGGCAGTTGCACGTCGTGCACCGTGGCGCCGGCCGCCATGAGTACGGCAAACGCCTCCTCCACCCCCTTCGCCACCTCAGGGTCGAGGCCCGCGGCGAAGTGCTCGGGCACGCGGCCGATCCGCACGCCGGCCAGCGGCCTGTCGAGCAGGTCGGTGTAGCGCGGCACGTCAACGGCCAGCGACGTGGAGTCGCCTGGATCGTGGCCCGCGATCGTCTCCATGATCAGCGCGCAGTCGGCGGCGCTGCGGGCCATTGGGCCGATCTGGTCGAGGCTCGAGGCAAACGCGATCAGGCCACGGCGGCTGACCCGGCCGTAGGTCGGCTTGAGTCCGGTGATGCCGCAGAGGCCGGCAGGCTGTCGGATCGACCCGCCTGTGTCGGAGCCGATGGCCACGGGGGCCATGTCGCCTGCCACGCAGGCCGCCGAACCGCCGCTCGAGCCGCCTGGGGTTCGCGACAGATCCCAGGGATTGCGGACGGGGCCGAAGGCGGAGTTCTCGTTCGAGCCGCCCATCGCGAACTCGTCCATGTTGGTCTTACCGAGAAACACGGCGTCGGCCCGCCTCAACCGGGCGACCACGTCGGCGTCGTAGGGCGGTCGAAAGCCCTCGAGCATCTTCGACGCACAGGTAGTCGGCATGTCGGAGGTGCAGAGCACGTCCTTGAGCGCTACGGGCAGGCCGGCCAGCGGCCCCACCGGCTTTCCCGCCTTCCGCCGGGCATCGATGTCGGCCGCCCTCGCGAGCGCTCCCTCGCGATCGACGGCCAGAAACGCATTGATCGAGCCGTTGGTCGCCTCGATGCGGTCGAGGAACACCGTCGCAGATTCCACGGCGGTGATGTCACCCTGCCGCAGGGCAGCCACCAGATCGACAGCGGACATTTCGAGTGGTTGCATGGTGATCTGACGACGGCGAAATGAGGCGGGCGGTGACGATACAAGGGTGACGGGGAAAGCAGGCCTCTACGCCGCGCCTGAATCGCCCAGCACGGCCGGCACGAGAAAACACGAGCCGTCGTGTCGCGGTGCCGATTGCAAGGCCTCAGCGGTGGAGAGCGAAGCGACCGGTACGTCGTCGCGGAAAACGTTCTGCGTGTCGAGCGGGTGGGCCAGTGGTGCCACGTCAGCCGTGTCGAGTTCGCCCAGCATCGACACGAAGCCGACGATCTTCGACAGTTCGCCGGTCATCCGTTCCAGATCGGCTTCAGAGAGCGCAAGCCGGGCCAGCAGGCCCACCTTGGCGACATCCTTGCTTGTCAGCGTCTGCGGCGAAGTGCTCACGCTCAGGCTCGCTTCTTCTCTGGTTGCCAACGGACTCTGGGCGCCACTGCTGCAGCCCAGGTTTCACCGCTTCCGGCCTCAGGAGGCCTCGGTCGCGATCAGGGCCGGGCACGCGGACCCGAGGGCACCGCTTCCTCGGCAGAGGGCTTCGCCTTCTCGACGGTCGGGAGCCGGAACGGCTTCTGGCGGACGAGTTTCGAAACCTTGCCGCCCTTAATGCACTGCGTGCAGACCAGCATCGACGTGTTGGTGCCACCGAGCGTGACTCGGAGCCGCTGCAGGTTTGGCTTGAATTTCCGACGGGTGATGCCCGTGACCTTGGTGCCGACGCCGCCGAGGTACTTCGCCTTACCGCGAATGGTGACCTGGTTGCCGACGGAGAAACCCTTGCCGCAAACCTGACAGGAACGTGCCACGGGAACAACTCGTTAATGGAGGGGGCGAATGGTGAATCGGAATCCCACAGGATAGCGATTGAGCCGTTTTCCGCAAGATGAGCCGGCAGAACGACTTGAGACGCTTTCAAAAATGCGGCCTTTTGTGAGGAGCACCGCCGGAATCGGCAGAAGTCTCCTTCGCGGGGACTTTCGCCGTCGGGCGTGTTGGCAGTGCAGGCCTTGTGAGGGCGAAATTCCAACGCTCGTCGAGCTTCCGTCGATCCCGGCTCCCTGGCCGCATACGTCCCCCAGTGGCAGCACGTTTTCAGCGTGCCGGGGAGTTGGTGGAGCCGTCCACCAGCCGCAGCAGTTCCTCGTGGACGAGGCCGTTGGTGGCGATTCCCTCGCCGGAATCGATCCGAGGTCGGCCCTGCCAGTCCGAAAACCGGCCGCCTGCCTCGGTGACAACGGTTTCCACGGCGGCGGCGTCCCACGCGTTCATGATGGGATCGATCATCACGTCGGCGCGGCCGGTCGCCACCAACAGATACCCGTAGCCGTCGCCCCAGGTCCGCGTCAGCAGGCAGGCCTCCTCAACTCGACGGCGGGCCTCCAGTCCCCGGGTGGCGCCGTCGGAACGGCGGCCAAACGAAGTGAAGTCGCTGGTGCAGAGGAGCGACTCCGCGAGTCGGCTGCGCCGCGAGACACGGGCGGACTGCGGAGCGTTTCCGCCGACGACGTGCCATGCCCCGCCGCCCGCACCGGCGTAGACCATTTCAGCGAGCGCTGGGATGGCGATCACACCGAGCACCCCCCTGCCCTCGTGACGGCAGCCCACGAGCATGGCGTAGAGCGGCACGCCACGGATGAACGACTTCGTGCCGTCGATCGGATCGACCACCCATTCGAATCCCGATGTGCCGGCAGCCACGCCGGTCTCCTCGCCAAGAAAAGCGTCCTGGGGGAAGGCCGCCAGCAAGTGGCCGCGGAGCTGGGCCTCGGCGGCGCGGTCGGCCTCCGTGACCGGCGACCGGTCGCTCTTCTCGATGACGGCGAGATCGGCCGCATTGAACCAGCGGAGAGTCGTCGGGGCCGCCAGTGACACTCCTGCGAGCGCCGCCTCCAGGCGTCGGGAGACCTCTGTGGCCAGGAGTGGATCGAGTTTCGTTGGCGTCACGCCGCCACCTCCTCGTCTCCATCGTCTACGGCCACCGGAGCCCGCAGCGATATGAGCAGCATCAGCCCGGCCCCGATCACGAGCCATGAGTCGGCGAGGTTGAAAATGGGCCAGTCGATGACGCCGTCGAGCTTAAAGTGGATCCAGTCGCGGACCGCCAGCACGGCTTCGCCCCGGCGTTCCAGCGGCGCATGCCACTGGAGGCCGGGCAGGCCGAGCCGGTCGTAGAGGTTGCCGATGATGCCGCCGGTGATCAGGGCAAGGGCCAAAAGCAGCCAGCGGTCGCTCCTTGTGGCGGGGAGGGAGACCAGCATCACGATGCCCCCGATAGCACAGAGCGAGACGGCCGC
>CANETO010000083.1 GCA_947440895.1 Planctomycetaceae bacterium
ATCACCCGATTCGCCCGATGAACAGGGAGTTCCAACTGCCGCCAGTGGGATGGGTGCGGGCCCGTTCCACCGTGACAGAAAACCCGCTCTGCCCCATCCGCTGCACGAAGGCCGGATCGTCATCGGCCGACCAGACAGCCAGGCATCCGGCGGGTTTGAGCGCGGCCCGCGCCATCGCGAGTCCGGCAGATGAATAGAGCCGGCTATTCGCGGCCGCGGTCAGGCCGCTCGCCCCGTTGTCGACATCGAGAATGATCGCGTCGAACCGGCCGCGGCCGGCCTTCACAACATCGGCCACATCGCCGGCAATGACCTCCACTCGCGGGTCTGCCAGTGCATCGGCCCCCAGGCCATACTCCGGCGTCTGATTCCACTGGATCACGGCCGGCATCAGTTCGACGACGACGACCGTGGCCGTGGGGCCAAGCTGTGCCAAAGCGGCACGCAGCGTGAACCCCAGCCCCAGGCCGCCGATCAGCACCCGTGCGGGCGGTGCCTGTGATCGGATGTGACTGCACGCCAGTTCCGCCAGCCGCTCCTCCGAATGGTGCTGCCGGGTAGACATCAACTCCACGCCGTTCACCCGGATCATGAACACGCCGTCGTGTTCATGCAGTGTCATCGGGCTGCCATCGGGCGTTGTTGCCTGATCGCGGAGGATCGTTTTCTTCATGCCGACCTACGGCCTTTGCATCGGCATCAGTTCCAGGCTCCGCGACTGTCCGGCGGAAACCACACTGACGGTCCGCGGCTCGCTCGTGAACGCCCGGATGGGTGCCGTGAACCGGCTGCCATTCGTGCCCACGGTCCACGACGCCATGCTGCTGCCGCGATCGATCGTGCCCTCGATCGGCTGGCTCGTTCCGGAGATGGCGTCGTAACTCGTGCCTTTGATGCCGCCCTTTCGATCGACCGCCAACTGCTGGTAGACGTGCGGCTGGGAAGTTCCCTGTGGCGCCACGCCAAACACACCCAGCGGCAGCCAGTCGGCATCCGACGCTGCCTGATTGTCGTGCCCAGCCGGCAGCACGAGCACGCTCTGCAGGCCGTCGTCACCGACAGCACCTGCGGTCGTGACCGCCGCCGAATCGCTGGCAGCGGTGCCGGCCGCGGTGACCGGCTGCCCCAGCCAGGCGGTGATCGTGGCCGCACTCGCAGCCTGCCACCAATCGGTCGACGGCTGCGTGGGACGCCACGCCTGCGGGTGCTTGGCATACCAGTCGGGCGTGAACGCCATCGATTCGGCGGTCTTTGTCTTTGAGGGTGCGGCACCGGCACCTGCCACGGTCGGCTCACCCGCGGGCTTCGGCTGTTGGGCCGGCACCTGCTTCGGGGCGATCTTCCCCGACTTCGCTGCCGCCGTCGCTGCCGGCGATGCCGTGGCCGGAGTCGGCGCCTTGGCTGGGGAAGGCTGACGGGCTGCCACGGTCGGCGCGGCGGGCGAGACCGGCGCTGCGGGCTGGAGCAACAGCCGTCGTCGGGGCCGCAAGGCCGGGCCCACCACGATCGGCGCGGGCGGGGCGACGCTCTGTGTTCCAGCACTCTGCGTTTCGGGAGGAGCCGCGACAATCACACCCCGTCTGAGGAGACGTCGGGCTGGCACGGCCAAGGCCTCGGCCGGAACCGCGCAGCTCGCGGTCACCACCAGCAATGCCATCACCCGCAGTCCTGAGGATCGAGCTTTCACGAATCACTTCCTTTCGTTGGCAGCACCACGGCAGCGTGTCTGGAATAAAGCGGCTAGCAGCATAGCAGGTGGGGATCAACAGCCTGCTGGACATTCAAGGAGCCCCAGGCGGTTTGGGCCACTCGACTACGCTCTCGCCTCTCTCAATACCCTGCCCCGGCGGCGAGCTGCGGGGCCTGCACGGCCGGCCGGCCGAGCCGCCGGTTGGCCTCGTCGAGGATGGCGCTCGCGCGGGCCGTGCCGCAGCGGGTCACGCCCAACTCGCGCATGGCAAGGAGCGTGTCGAGGTCGCGAATGCCGCCGGCCGCCTTCACCTGCACGCTTGCGGGGGAATGATTCCGCATCAGGGCCAGGTCTTCCATCGTCGCGCCGCCGGTGCCGTAGCCAGTGGAGGTCTTCACCCAGTCGACACCGAGGTCGCCGCAGATCTCGCAGAGGCGGATCTTCTGGGCGTCGCTCAGATAGCAGTTCTCGAAGATCACCTTGATCTTCCGGCCTGCGGCGTGTGTGACCTCGGTCACGGCCCGGATATCGGCCCGCACGGCATCCCAGTGACCGCTGAGCACTTCCGAGATCGTCACCACCATGTCGAGTTCCTCGCCGCCATCGGCGATGGCCTGTCTTGCCTCGGCCACCTTGGTGCTCGTCGTGTTCGCACCATGTGGAAAACCGATCGTCGTGCTCGCCCTGACCGTTGAACCAGCCAGCAGGGCAACACACCGCGGCAGTGCGAACGGCATGATGCAGACACTGGCGACGTCATAGGCGCGTGCCAGCCGGCAGCCCGTCTCCAGGTCGATCGCCGTGAGCGTCGGAACCAGGAGCGCGTAATCGATCGACTTGGCGACGTCGGCGTAGGTGTAGGTGGGTGTCGCCGCATGGCTCATGGCAGGGCTCCGTGATGCAGTGGTGGTGGGAAACCTGTCTGATGTTACGAAGGCCAGCTCAGTTTCTTGCCCGGGCTCTTCGTAAACCAATCCGGCCATAGGCCCACCATCGTCGGCCGCACCAGGCACACGACCACCCAGCTGCACCAGAAGACGTGGATCGCCAGATAGCTCGGCCGATCCATGTAATGCAGCAATCCATACACGATCGCCGCCAGCGACAGCCCGATCAGCGCCAGGTTGGGCGCCAGAGCGAGCATGCGGGCCAAGAGGTTGATGTCTCGATCGACCTTCGTGTTCACCCTGTAGATTGGCCGCTGCTGCGGATGGACCAGGGCCGTGAAGATGGCCACGAGATAGACGAACCAGAGGCCAGACTGAACCTGAAACGACTGCATGTCCTGCTTGTGGTTGGTCATGGATGAGTTCATCCAGCGCATCAGGCCGAGATACGGCATCCGGTAGGCGAAAAAGAGCCAGACCGGCGCTGACAGCACGAACTTGCCGGTGAACAGGCCCCAGATGGGCATCATGAAGAAGATCGGGTAGGCGATCCCGAACATGATGTAGTGATAGCCAAAATGGAAGTAACAGACCTTCTGATGCCAGCTGAGCCCCTTGCGCAAGAACGGGTTGTCCCAGAACAGGATTCTCACCGAGTCGGTCGCCCACTGTCGCCGCTGCTGCTGCTGCGCGAAAATGTCGCTCGGCGCCGTCCCTTGCGTGAGGGCAAACGGGTAATAGACCGAATGCCATCCCTTGTCCTCGAGCAACATCGAGCTGTGGAGATCCTCCACCAGACTCCATTCGCAGAATCCTCCGATGTCCTCCACCGCCTTGCGGCGATAGATCACCCCGCTTCCGCAGGAGATGGAGGCGTTGAAGGCATTCTTGCTGATCTGCATCGACTCGTAGAACACGGTGTCGTGATTCCCCCAGGGGTCGCCCTCGGGAACACAAAACGACTGCCGGCTGCCGACAAAACCGATTTCGGGAATCTGAAAGTATCCGATCATCCGGCGGATGACGTCCGGATGCGCGACCTGGTCCGCATCCAGCGTCATGACGAACGGGGCCGACGTGAGCCGCATCCCATGGTTCAGATTCCCACCCTTGGCGGAAATTCGTTCCGGGCGGGTGGTGTAGTGGAATCCCAACTGTGCCGCGAGCGCTTTCACATCCTCGGAGGGGCCATCATCGAGCACCGTGACCTGCAGCCGCGGATAGTCGATCTTGGCGGCGGCTTCAAAGGCAGGGCAAACCACCTCCATCGGCTCCCGGCAGACCGTGATCAGCAGGTCGACGTCGGGCAGTTCCCCCTTCCATTCCATCCCCTCCTGAGGATGGAGCCGCTGTTCGGAGAGCATGTCGCCCCAGACGAGCACACACACGAAGCAGATTAACTCCGCCAAGAGAAACAGGAGAGCGGCGACAGGGTGGTACCAGTCCGTCACCGTGATCAACCAGTGAAGGTAGATCACACCCGAAACAACCGTGAGCACATAGAGCACCCGGTTGAGGCGTGCTGCGCGACGGAGTTCGGCGTCGTGATACCGTCTCGCCCGGCCTTCAGTATCGGCGGTCATAGCTGAGCACAAAGTTGAGCGCGTCGTACGACCCGGCCGACTTGCTCTGCCGGGTGAGGCCACGGTTTTGGGTGAAATAGCGGGCGTCGAATCGCAGCACGCTCAAGGGGCTTTCCAACTGGAGCTTGGTGAACAGGAAGATGCCGACGCCGAGACCGCTGTTTTCGAGAATCTGGTAGAGATGCCCCTCGCCGCCGACTTCCACTCGTTCCCGAGTCTTGCCCGACATTTCGAGATTATAGGAAATGACGTCGAGGGCCGCGGGCGAGTAGTAGGCGGCCGTGATCGGCCCGCCGGGCACCTGCTGATAGAGCTCCGCGTCCTCGGCGAGTGCCAGGAAGTAGTAGGCGACTCCCGCGCGGGCGCGGATGGGGCCGCCGGGCCGAAACTCGTAGTTCGCCTCCGCGTAATCATCCTGGAACAGGTTGCCGTCGGATAAGGAGGCGACGCGAGCACGCCCGTAGAGCGTCCACCCCGCCCAGGGCCGGACTCGCATGTGTAGGAAGCCCTGCGTGCTCGAGATCTTGTTCCCCACGCCGCCGATCGTGGTGACGATGTCGTAGATGCCGATGCCGAAAGGCGGCTGGAAGTCGATGAGGTTGAAGTATTCAGCGCCGACACCGATATCGAGCCAGTGGGTCGGAAAGAATTCCGTCGAGACGCCGCCCACGGGACTCACCCAGTCGTTCGTGTAGCCGTTGACGCCAATGCGGGCGTGCGTCGCCACCCAGTCCTCAGGCCGGGAATTCACATCAACGAGCGCCCCCTGCCGGTCGATGCTCGAAAACCCAGCCTGTGTGAAGATGGAGTTGACGAGCGCCGGCCGAATTTCCGTCTCCGGGGTGGGATGCCAATAGCCATCGAGACCGAAGTCGTGCTCGAAGTAGCCGAGTGAATTCGAGTAGGTGGCGTAGTCCGCCCCAATCCCGGGGTCGGTCAGTTCCGCGAAGAGGTCTGTCCGCGAATTCCAGTCGAGGCTCCGCTCCATCGGCATCCACGTGCCGAGCAGGGCGTCGCTACTGCCCAGTTCACCGCGGCGCATGCGGCACTCCGACAGACCGTGGGCCGCCTCCTCGAGGTAAGGGGCTGCGGCCAGCACCGCGAGATAGCCGTCGCGTCCGGGGCCGAACTGCCCACGGTAATGCTCCGCCCGCGCCCGGGCCAGGATGGCCAATGTCGACGCCTGATCCTGGGGGAGCATGCGGTCCACAGCATCGAGCGCCTCCCGCCGATTGACGAGCCTCGCCTCCACTCGCGATCGCTCGAGCAGAATCCGTTTGTCGCGGGGGCGGGACTGTTCCGCGGCGATCTGCAGCGAACGGGCGCGCTCGAGCATGTTTCGGTCGGCCGCCACCTTACTCCGTTCGAAGAGGAGCGCCGGGTTGCGAGGATGCTTTTCGAGCAGCCGACCATACGCCGCATCCGCCTCTGCCGACCGCTGCGCCCAGACATAGGCCCGTGCCAGCCGCAGTTCCAGCGGTCCGTTTTTGGGATTCGCGGCCAGGGCCTTTTCCAGCCGCGGAACGCCCTCCGCGTATTCACCGGCATCGACCAGGGCGCCGCCGAGCTGCTCGTCGGTGCCGCCCGCAGCCTTGGCTATCTGACTCTGGTCGAACGCCCGCTTGGCGTCCTTTTCTTCCTGGTCAGCGGGTCCCCGCAGGCCGAGTTCCCGTTCGACAGACCGAGCCGCCCGTTCCATGGCGGCGGGCGCCTCCGCCTTCGGCGCCGTCTTTCGGAGCAGGTCACGGCACTCCTCGTCGTGGAATCCGTTCAAGAACAGAAACCAGGCGATGTGCTCGGCGGCTCCCTTCGACTGCGACTGCTCCCGCAAGGCGATCCGAAAGAGATCTCGGGCTTCGTAGATGCGGAGTTCCTTCTCAGCCTGCTCTCCACGTTGATAAACGATGGATGAGGCAGTTCCCGGCTTGGGGGCCGGCAGTTCCTCCGGCGCAGCCGTTGCCGCTTTCTCCTTTTCGGCTGCGGCCAGTTGGGCGCGCTTCGCCTCCATGGTTGCCTGCTCGCGCAGAATCCGCGGATCAGCGGGCCGGGCCTTGTCGGCCGCAGCGAGGAGCGACAGGGCCCGCTCAAGCTGGTCGCGGTCTGCGGCCACCTGGGCTTGTTCGATAAGCAGAGTCGGATTGTCGGGCTGGCGTTCGAGGAGTTTGTCATAGGCGGCATCTGCCTCCGGCAGTCGCTGCGCCCAGACATAGGCCCGTGCCAGACGGAGCGAGAGCAGGACGTTTGTGGGATCGGCGGCCAGCGCCTGTTCCAACAACGGAATCCCCTTGGCAAAGTCACCCGCATCGACCAAGGCACCGCCCAATTTCGCGTCGCCGCCATTGGCCGCCTGCTCGATCATCGCCTGCTCAAATTCGCGACGGGCTTCCTGCTCCGCCTCGTCGGGCGGCCCCCGCTGGCCGAGTTTCCGTTCGATGAACCGGGCCGCCCGCTCCATCGCCTCAGGCTGCTGTGCCGTCGGCGCCGCCCGCCGCAACAGGTCGCGACACTCTTCGTCCTGAAAACCGTTCAAGAACAGAAACCAGGCGACGTGCTCTGCAACACCCGGCGCATCAGGCGTTTGCTGCAACGCCTGACGAAACAAGTCGCGGGCTTCGTCGATCCGCAGATCCTCCTCAGCCTGTAACCCGCGGCCGAAGGGCATGGCCACGTCTGCCGCAGCTGGCTGGGGGAGCGGCAATTCTTCCTGTGGAGCCTGTGGAGCCTGTGGAGCCTGTGGAGCCTGCGGAGCCTGCGGAGCCGCGGCCACCTCCTGCTGTGGGACTGCGGCCTGGTTGGCGAGCTTCGCCTCCGCGTTTGCCTGCTCGCGCATGATCCTCGGATCATTGGGCCGAGCCTGGCCTGCCGCGACGAGCAGGGACTGGGCGCGCTCAAGCTGCCCGCGGCCCGCAGCCACCTGAGCCTGTTCCAGAAGCAGCGTCGGATTGCCGGGCTGGCGTTCGAGGAGTTTTTCATAGACGGCGTCCGCCTCCGGCAGTCGCTGCGCCCAGACATAGGCCCGTGCCAAACGGAGCAAGAGCGGGCCATTCGTCGGATCGGCGGCCTGCGCTTTTTCGAGCACGGGAATCCCCTTGGCAAAGTCACCCGCATCGACCATGGATCCGCCCAGTTGCTCGTCGTTGCCCGCGGCTGCCCGCCTGATCATCAGCTCATGAAACGATCGCTCCGCTGCCTGTTCCTCCTCGTCAGCCGGCCCCCGCTGGCCGAGTTTTCGCTCGATAA
>CANETO010000084.1 GCA_947440895.1 Planctomycetaceae bacterium
CGAGCCAGTGCACCGCGCCGGCAATGTCGGCGGGCGTGCCCCAGCGACCGAGCATGCTCTCGCGGATCGCCCGCTGTTGCCAGATATCACTGGCCCCTTCGCCCCACGACGTGCGGATCCAGCCGGGGGCGACGCAGTTCACCCGCACCTGCGGTGCCAGTGACTTCGCGAGGCTCTTGGTGAAGGCCATCACGGCCCCCTTTGTGGCGGCAAACAGCTCGCCGCTGTCCCCTTCCATGCCAGTGGCCGCCTGATCCCAGCCGATCGTCACGATCGATCCCCCCTCGCGATCCCGCATCCATCTGCCAATGCCCCGTGCGAGGAGCATCGTGGAGGCGACGTCGACACGCAGGAGTTGATCGAGCTTCTGCTCAAAATTCCACTTCGCCGGCGGCCCGGTGAGCACGTCCGCCCCCGCCACGAGCACCAGCGTGTCGATGTTCGGTAGGCGCTCGGCGATGTCGGCGATCAGCTGTTCAACGGCTGCCACGTCGGCGAGATCGGCAAGGAACGTGCCGGCGTGGCGGTCATCCCGGGCCAGCACCGCGGCCAACTCGTCAGCGGCATCTTGAGAACGGCCATGCACAGCCACGCTCGCCCCTGCCGCCGCCAACGTGACCGCCACCTCGCGGCCGATGCCGTGGGTTGAACCGGTGACCAGCACTGTCCGTCCAGTCAGTTCGGTCACGGTGTGGGTCCCACGACAGGGGCTCCGACAGACTTGCCTTCCGTAGTGGCCTCGCTCAAGACGGGCAGTTCATAACAGGCGGCCTCTTCCGCATTCCGCACGAGCAGCCGGCTGCCCGATAGGCAGAGGTTGTTCCAAGTCTGGCCGTCGATCGCGGCCAGCCGGCCACGCACAACGTGCTTCTCAGGCGACGCATCGACGAGCACCACTTCGCCCGGCTCCGTCTGAACGAGCAACAGCGGCCCGACGCGGAGCACCTGTCCCTGGCCATAGCGACCGGCCTTCCAGCGACGCGCTCCATCGTCAAGCCGCACGCACTCCAGAATGCCATCAGAGAGGCCGTAGGCATGGCCCTCGTGGATGGCGACATTCGTGAACTTCGTCTTCATGAGGCTGGCATTCCTCCAGACCTCGCGAAGGGTCCACGGCTCGGCAGCGTTCTGTTCGATCTCAAAGACCACGGCTCCGATGCCATAGCCCTTCGACAGGAAGAGCCGACGATCGTCGAATGGCACCGCCTGCGAGCAGCTCGCATCGGAGTTGGAATGCCCGGCCCAGGGATGCTCAAAGATTTGATGGCCGTCGATCGGGTCGTACCCTGCCACGTGCCCCTCGTTGACGCTCAGGATCAGCTCGCGGCCACCAAACGACACCACCTGCGGCGACGTAAAACTGATCTGTTCATCACCGGTCGTCCAGCGCCGTTCTCCCGTCGCCCGGTCGAAAGCCACGAGCGCGAGGAACTCCGGATCCTGTGCCGATCGCAGCGTCCGCGGGCCGCCGGCGGGCACGATCACGAGGTCGGCCGTGACCAGCGGCGAGGCGGCCCGGCCCCAGGCCACCATCAGCGCATGGGCTTCGGGATCGATGCCCAGCTCGTCGAGGACGTTTTTCTTCCAGAGCACGCTGCCGGTCGCCCCGTCGATGGCGTGCAGCCAGCCGGTGGCCCCGTGGGCGTAGACGACGCCGTCGACAATCGTGGGCGTCGACCGCGGGCCGACTCCGCCGAGCACCGTCTCATGCCGCCCCTTCACTGCCACCGTCCACTCCGGCGCGCCCGTGGTCACAGAGCAGCACGACACGATTTCGTCATCGCCACGCTGTTCGAGCGTCACCGCATGATCACCGCAGGTGGCAAAGCCACCCCAGCCGGCGCCGATCGGCCGCCTCCAGAGCTGCCGCGGCGGCCGCGCATTCCAGTCGGGATCGAGCGTGGGAGCATCGACGCCGCAGCTCCCGGACGGTCCGAGAAACCTCGGAAAATCACCGGCCGTGGACTGCCAGGGAGTGGCCGCCTGGGGAGCCATGGCATCCGTCGCGGCGGCCCGATGCTGCGGCAGGAGCCGGTCGCGGGAAGGACTCCAGCGAAAGGCGAACTCTGGCACAAGATCCCCCGATACCCGTTCGATCCTGAGCACCGCGGCACCGAGCGCCACCGCACCGAGCAGTCCACCGAGCACGGCCCACTTCACAGCTGGAGCGTGACCGCTCTCGCGCAGAAACCAGAGGAGCGTCGTCATCAACGCCGAGAAGCAGAGGATGAGCGTGATGATGTTCCGCACCGCCTGGTCGACGATGGCCCCCACGATCGGCTCGAGCCAGCCGCCCTGGACGAGTGCCACCGCAGCCGCCAGCGACGCAACCGCGATCCACACGCGGCGCGGCGGCGTGAGCGGACGCGGGGCCGAGCCTCCTGCCGCTGGGACGGTCGCTATGAGAGGTTTTTTTTGCTTGTTGTTCATGGACGATGAGTGTACCGATCAAGGCGGTTTCACGAAGAACATGCCAGACAACCCTCGGATGAGGAACAGCATGTGCCCACGACAAGAAGCCCCCGGCGGAAGCCGGGGGAACGGGCACGTTGAAAACTTGCCCCCACGGGCATGTTCCTTGTCGGTCTCCCAAGGCTGAACTAGACTCATGTCGGCCATTTTTTCCCGCAGGATTTGGAATGCTCACCCCCAACGCCTCCGATTCAGCCACCCCCGCCTTGGGCCCTTCCACAACGGCCGTGCATGCCGGAGAAGCACGGCAGAAGCCGGGCTTCTCGATCACCGACCCGATCTTCGCGTCGAGCACCTATACCTTCCGCGACACGCAGTCGATCATCGACTTCATCGAGGAAAAGCAGCAGCGCGAGGAATATGGCCGCTACGGCAACCCGGGCGAACGGGTGGTTGAGGACAAACTGGCGGCGATCGAGGGCGGAGAGGCGGCAGTGCTCTTCGCCAGCGGCATGGCGGCTCTGGTCGGCCTGCTGATGGCCCATCTCAATGCAGGCGAGGAGATCGTCTTCTTCGACGAGTGCTACCACCGAAGCCGGGAGTTCTGCCGCAAGCATCTCACCCGGTTCGGCGTGACATTTCGCGAGGTCGCCACCTGTGATTATGCGGCGATGGAGGCGGCGATCACGCCCCGAACCAAGTTCATCGTCAGCGAGTCCCCCACCAACCCGCACCTCAGCGTGGTCGACATCAAGCGGTTTGCCGACATCGGGCGGCGTCACGGCGTGCTCTCGCTCATCGATGCTACGCTCTGCACCCCCTACAACCTCCGGCCGCTGGAGTCAGGGGTCGACTTCGTGCTCCATTCGGCAACGAAATACCTCGGCGGCCACAATGACCTGCTGGCGGGCGTCGTTATCGGTAGCCAGGAGAAGATGCTGCCAGTCCGCAACCTCCGCGGCATCATGGGAGGCGTAAACTCGCCCCACAATGCCTATCTTCTCGAGCGTGGGCTCAAGACACTCGCCCTCCGCATGGAACGGCACAACACCAACGGTCTGGCCGTGTCCCGCTTCCTCGAGGGGCATCCGCGGGTGGAGCGGGTGCTCTATCCAGGCCTCGAGAGCCACCCCTACCACGCCCTGGCGGCCCGGACGATGCGGGGCTTTGGCGGCCTTGTGACGTTCTTTGTGAAAGACGCCGACTGGCGGCAGACGGCACGGGTGATTGATTCGGTCAAGATTCCGCGGATCGGACCGAGCCTCGGGGGCGTGGAGTCGCTGATCGAGCAGCCTCTGGTGATGAGCTATTGGAACTATTCGCCCGCGGAGCGAGCGACGTTCCGGATCTCGGACAACATGATCCGCCTCGCCTGTGGCATCGAAGATCCGGCCGACCTGATTGCCGACCTTGCCGCTGCGCTCGACTGCACAAAATAGGCAACTCCTACTGGTCGCGTCGATTTTGGCGGAAGTTTCGGTCGTGCGGATGACGATATCTATTCCGATTGACGAATAGCGGTCTGGGCATCCCAGCCGTATCGCCGGATCGGAAGGAGATTGTCATGCGGGTTTCTCTCAGGTTGCGACACGTTGTGGGCATGTCACTGGTTGTCCTGCTGGGCAACGGAATTGCGCTGTCGCAACAGCCAGGCACGGCGACTGCCCCAGCTGGGCAAAGCCAGTTGAAGTGGACGCCGCATCGAGCCGCCACGTCGACCGAGCCGACGTCATCCCCTGCCACATCGCAGGCCTCCGGCGCCATCTCCAGCACGTCACCGGCGCAGGCTGTCGCCGCTGCCGCAGGCACCTCGCCAGCTGCAGGTACACTCCCCGCCCCCCAGCCCAGCAGAGCGGTCACGCAACCGCCCGCTTCGGTAGGCCTGCCGGCAGGAGTGCCGGCCGTGGCCACTGCCCCGCGTCAGCAGGCCGTGATGCCCCAGCAACGCACGCGGCCTACGACGGGCCAGATGGGCGATTGGAACAGCGACAACCGGGTGCCCGGCCGCTTCCGCTCCAGCTCGATGCCCGCCAGTCAGCTGAACCTGCCGGCCATGGCCGACC
The DNA here is from genome assembly GCA_947440895.1 of Planctomycetaceae bacterium. Taxonomy (GTDB): domain Bacteria; phylum Planctomycetota; class Planctomycetia; order Pirellulales; family UBA1268; genus CAMCQY01. The sequence continues at coordinate 4,476 of CANETO010000084.1, forward strand.
TCAACCTCTTCCGAAGTCCGCAGGGTGATGCCGGTCGCCCCGTGATGGCGGTCGAAGGCGGTCCGCGACGAACGTCCAGTGCTCCTGCCGTCAGCCCGCTGGGCGGTGGTCTGGCACCGCGGTTCAATCCCGCTTCGACCACCACTGCGAACCAGCCCGCAGGTCGACGGGGCGATCGCTTGGCGATGAACGCCGACGGCCTGCCCTCGGTGATGGCCCGGGCCCCTCAGGCCGCCGCCATCGACGACGCTACGGTCCCAGGTCGGCTGCCCGTCTCGGGGGCACCCAGCCAGGCACTTCCGTCGCCCGGCGATTCATCGTCGATCATGACGAGCGAGGATCCGTCGATCGTGATCGACACCATGCCCGGGGAGATGACTGAGTACGGCCCCGATGGCTACGCCTATGGAGACGGCGGATCGGGGCAGCCCATGCCGTCCGCTGACGGCGAAATGTGGATGGGCGAGTATCCGACGCAGCTCCATGTCGAGTCGTTCTACGACGATCCTTTCGCCTGTGAAGAAGCGGCCTTCATGTCCTGCTGGCCGTATGACGGTCGGATCTGCGCCTGGCTGCGTCAGTTCGGCAAGCCGTACTACGGCTGGAGATGGTATCGCGACTTCACCGCCGGGGCCGGCATCACGTCATTCCAGAATCAGTCAAACTTCGGCCTGCTCGGCAACTACGGCACCAACGAATACATCAACTGGGCGATGCCTTTCTGGAACGCTTTCGGTGTCGGCTGGCAGTTGGGGGCCCGCGGCGTGCAGACGAACTTCCAGCAGCCCACGCTCAGCGACGGCCAGGGATCGCTGCGGGCCAACTCGCGCCAGCAGGTCTTTGTGACCACCGGCTTCTTCACGCGGGCCTTCGAGGGCCGCGGCCTGCAGGGTGGAGCAGTGTACGACTATCTCCACGACAGCTACTTCGAGAACGTCGACGTGGCTCAGATTCGCGGCGAACTGAGCTATGTGTGGGGCTACCACGAACTCGGCTTCTGGGGTGCCTTCAATGCCATGGAACAGCAGGGGTCGTTCTCCCCTGCCGTGAGGTCTCCTGGCGTTGCGAGCACGGTCGACCTCTACACCGCCTTCTATCGGCTCCACTTTGGTGATGCCAACGAGGCCAGGGTCTGGGGCGGTGCCTCGGGCAACGGTCAGGGGGTGATCGGGTCGACGATCCGGGCCCCGATGTCGCGGTCGCTCGCCATGGAAGGCAACTTCACCTACCTGCTCCCCGACAAGTCGCAGACCGTCCAACTGGGCCCCACCAACAGCGTGACCTTCACCCCCTCGGCCTGGAACCTGTCAGTGAACCTCGTCTGGTATCCGGCCGGCCGTGCCCGCCGGAGCCTGGCCAGTCCCTACCGACCGCTGTTCGACGTGGCGGACAACGGCAGCATGATCCGGGCCCTCTCCCGTCTGCCGACCCCCTGAGGGCGGTGATCTTGATGCGGACGGGTGTCGCCTGAGGGACACCGTCTGACACTCCGGCGGGATTTGTAGTATCTTGCGTGCGGGCTGGCGGATCGGATGGCCCCGTGCGATCTGTCGCCGGGGACTCCCGTCCAGACGCATGACAACAGCCCCGCAGGACCGCCTCCACGACAACTCCTCATCGATGAGTCCTCATCGATGAGTCCTCTTTGGAAATCATGATGTCGGAACACGAACACCAGAACGACCCCTGGGCCAGCCTGGCCGAGTCTCTCGGCGCCAAGCCCGTGGCCAAGCCAGCATCCCCTCCTGCCGCATCGACGCCCCCCGCCGCCACGCCTCCCGCGGCTGCCCGTCCGCCGCAGAAACCGCGTGACGAGAAGCCCGCTCCCGCGGTTCGCTCCGACTGGGGAGGTCTGGCATCCTCCCTCGGATTGGAAGCCGCAGCTGAGCCGAATGCCGAAGCCAGAACGAGCCGGCCGCAGCCGCCGAGGCCCCAGCCACCAGCCCAACCAACGGCGCGGGAGCCCGTAGAACCGACACAGCGTCGCGTTGATCGCGAGCGCGACGAGTTCTCGTTTGGCAGTCGCCGTCCTGCCGCAGAACCGCAGCCACAGCAGAGCCGCGAGCCAGTGGAAGCCGCTCCACGCCGCGACCCGCCGCGACCGCAGCGGTCCGAAGAGCCCGCTCCCTCAGAGAATTACCGGTCCGGCGGAGAACGCTCCGAATCAGGTTCGCGCGAGCGAACCGAACGAGACAACAACGAACGAGACAACAACGAACGAGACAACAACGAACGAGACAACAACGATCGAGACAACAACGATCGCGATCGAGCTGAATCGGGCTCCGCACCGCGTGGTGCCGGCGAAGACGAACAAGGTGCGGGCCGCGGTCGCCGCCGCCGTGGCCGACGCGGCGGTCGCGGGCGTGGTCGCCGAGAAGAAGGACGTGATCGTCCGCTGCCGGCCCAGACCGATGGCGAACACGGCTCAGAATCGGGTGCCGGCCCTGGGCGTTTGCCTGCAGGTGCAGCACATCACGACGGCTTCGATCGGCCACCGGCTGCCGAGCAGGACGAACGGTTCGATCGTGCCGGTGCGGCACGCGAGTCAGATAGCCCTGACGACGGTGGCCAGCGACAGGACGCAGTTGGCGAAGGTGACCGCGAAGGAGAGGCCGCTCCGGCCCGCCGCCGGAGGCGAGGTCGTCGAGGTGGCCGTCGCCGCGGTCGCGGTGACCGCGAAGGAGAGGTCGGCGGTGTCCGCCCAGAGGCCGATCGCGACGGCGGTGTGCAGCCCCGACGGGCAGTCGAAGGCCCATCCCGTAGTTCCGCGGGTGATTCCGCTGGAGATTTCGAAGATGAGCCTCTGCCGTCCGGCTATGGGGTTCGGCAGCCCGCCAGACCAGGCGACGCCCCCCGATCGGATGCATCCAGGTCCGGGAACGGCGATGCCTCTGGCACCGGAAAAGCAGACGATAGTGAG
>CANETO010000085.1 GCA_947440895.1 Planctomycetaceae bacterium
CAGAAGCAGCGGCGAGTCGCCGAACTGGCCACCGCCTATATTCGCCGGCACAGGCTCGAGGACTGCCAGGTGCGAATCGACGTGGTGACCGTGATGTTCGGGCCTGAGGGCTCCCGGCCGGTCGTCGAGCATTTTCAAAACGCCTTCGATAGCCCGTGGTGACGCCAGAGCAATCGACGTGCGTTTCTACGACAAATACCGCCGGCGGTTGACGGCGGCCTGCCAGCGGCCGGTCTTCGTGATGTCGAGGATCTGGGCCTGGGTGAAGTGTTCGCCGTGTTCGAGGATCGCGCGGCGGATCACTTCCTTCACGTCTGCTCCGGTCGCCCCTTCCAGTGACTGCGCCACCGCGTCGTAGTCGATCGCCAGCCCGAGTAGCGTGAGGTGACGCTCGAGAATCCGGGCCCGCGAGGCCTCGTCGGGCACGGGCAGCGTCACGACCATGTCGAACCGCGACGATCGCTGGGCGGCGGGGTCGAGTGCCTTTGGATCGTTGGTGGTGGCGATCGTGAGGATGTCCTCCCGTTCGAGCACACCGTCGAGCGTGGCGAGGAAGTCGGCCAGTGCTCCGTTATCACCGTTGGAATCACGGTGGCCAAGGACCAGATCGATGTCGTCGAGTACGACGAGCGTGGGTCCGAACGTTTCCGATGCCGCGTAGAGTTCGGCGATCATGTGCCGCATGGCGTTGGCATCGGCAAGGATCGTCGTGTAGCGGTTTCCAAGTTCGCTGGCGATCACGCGGACGAGATGCGTCTTGCCGACGCCGGGCGGACCCGCCACGAGCATGCCGCGATTGGTGCCCAAGCCCAGACGTCGCATGAGTTCACGGCGGCTCGTGGCCGCGGCGAGGAACACGTCCACCTCTGCCCAGACCTCGGGTGGCAGGATCAGACCGTCGCGGGGGTTGGCGAGCGCCGGCGTGATGCCAAGCTTCAGGCAGCCTTCGACAACGGTGGCCTCGAGCACACGCCCCCGCAGCGGATTCTCAGCGGTTTTGAGCCGATTGCAGAACCGCTCAAGCACCAGTTCGGCCGCCGGTTTGCCGACGGAACTCGAGAGAATGGCGAATTCCCGGCTCCAATGCCGGTCATCCACAAGCACGCAAAGGGGCTCTGCGTCGAGCGTGCCGGAGGGGAAAAAGGCGATGAGACGTCCCGGCACGGAGACCTTGTCATTGGCACCGAGGTCAAGCTGCGACCAGGTGGGCGGCAGGCCGTCGCCAGGGGAGCCGATGATCACGGCGTCCGCGTGACGCTCCATTTCGATCCGCAGGAGGTTACCCAGAATTGCCAGCGACGTGCCCGGGCCGGAATACTTGGTGCTCGCGAGCCCCGTGGCAGTGACGCCCAGATGGAGAATCGCGAACGACGTGGGCGACAGGGCCGACACCGGCTGCTGGCCCAGGAGTTCCCCGAGCACGCTGATGGTCGCCCGTGTCTCGGCACTCGCATTGGCCAGGATGGCATCGAGGGTGCGGCCGTCGGTGGTGGTGCCGTGGTGCTCGTGTATCATCTCGTGCCCTTTTATGGTGTGGCCGGCTGACCTGAGGAAGCCAGCGGTGGCAGAGGTGGTCGGGATCTGCGTGGTCGTGGAGAGCTGCCGACGATGTCGTGGTTGTACCTGATGATTGCGATCGTGGCCGAGGTGGTCGGCACGAGTTTTCTGAGGGCCTCGCAGGGATTCACGAAGCCTGGCCCCAGCGTCATGGTCGTGCTCGGCTACGGGCTGGCCTTCTTTTTCCTCTCGCTGACGCTCAAGGAGATTCCCGTGGGCATTGCCTACGCCGTCTGGAGCGGCGCAGGAGTGACGCTGATCGCCGCGATCGGTTGGCTCTTCCTGGGCCAGAAGCTCGACGCTGCCGCGATCGTCGGCATGGCACTAATCGTCGCGGGCGTCGTCGTGCTCAACCTGTTTTCAAAGACGGGCGGCCACTGAGCCCGACTTTGAAGTGGCCGGGGCTGCCCATGCCCCGTCGCCGGACGTTCGCTATGGGCATCCTGCCTGCGCTGGTCAGCAACGCCGGCTCTCGGGACATGGGCAGCCCCTCGCGACAGCCGAAGTTCACAGCCCCAGCGGGCGGCCGAGCAGCTTGACGCTGGCAAACAGGAGTACGCCGGCCATCAAGAGCCGCAGCGTGCGGACCGGCAGACGGAACGCGCCCCACTGCGAGCCAACCGCACCTCCGAGTACGGCGGCCGCGATCACGGGCAGGCTCACGGACTGAAGCGGCCGACCGGCGAGCAGACCTCCCGCCAGCCCGGCCAATGAATTCACGAGGATGAAGGGCGCCGTGACGGCGGCGATGCTTTTCACGGGCGCTGCCTGGAGGGCGAGCAACGCCGGCGTGAGGAACACGCCGCCGCCGACACCGGTCAACCCCGACAGGAGGCCAATGCCGCCGCCGAGCGTCGCCAGCGACACGGCCGTCCTCTGGCGGGCAGGCCTGTCTGCAGATGCAGTCACATCATCGACGTCGGGAGCCCGGAAGGACGTGCGGATGATCTGGACAGCCGACGCCAGCAGCACGCCGCCGAGCACTGCCTCGAACGCGGCTGTCGGCAACGTGAGCGTGCCACCGACGAACGCACACGGCACGCTCGCCACCGCCAGGGGCCAGAAGAGCCGGGGACGAAAGTGCCCGGCCCGGCCGAACTGGATAGTCGCGATCGTCGCCACGATGACGTTGAGCACCAGCGCCGTCGGCCGGACCGCTGACGGGGGCATCCCCAGCAGCGTCATCACCGCGATGTAGCCCGTGGCCCCGGCATGGCCGACGGAGGCGTAGAGCAGGGCAACAAGCCCGATCGCCAGCGGCAGGATGAAGTGCATGCGGCGTGGGTGCTCACCCCGCCGGGGCGGCGTGCTTCTTGAGCAGTTCGAAGGGCACTATGTCGAGCGACTTTTCGTGCGTGGCCTCGAGCACCACCGGCGGTGCCCGCCCCTCCCGGGCAGCTTCCAGCCAACGCGAGGCGCACAGGCACCAGCGATCGCCTTCGACGAGTCCGGGAAATCCCCACTCCGGTCGCGGCGTGACCAGGTCATTGCCCGCGGCGACGGTGAACTTCAGGAAGTCCTTGGTCATCACAGCGCAGACGGTGTGCTGGCCGACGTCATCAGGCCCGGTACGGCAGCAGCCGTCCCGAAAGAACCCGGTGAGCGGCTGGCTGGAACAAGGGGCCAGCGGCAGCCCCAGGACATTGCGGTCGGGTTTCTTGCCGCGACTGGGATCGGCGGGGCGGTCGAAGGCGATCATGCGGGCGGTTCCGGTGGGCCGGGTAAGGCTTCAGTGAAAGCCAGTATGATGCAGGACGAAGAATGATGCACGGCAGAACCCGGCACCAACAATTCCACTCGCATGCTCAGCCTGCAATCCGACACCGACACTCGCTGGCTCGGCCAGGTCGAGACTCACCTCGACGACATCCTCATTGACCACGCCCACTGCGAGAAGAAGGCGGCGGGGGTGGCGATGAACCTGCTCTTTTCCTACGTGGACCATGTGCCTCTCGCCCGCGCGATGACGGAGATCGTCAACGAGGAATTGGCACACTTCCAGCTCGTGCTCGATCTCCTCGATCGGCGCGGCATCCCCTTTCGGAAGCTCTCCCCCTCCAGTTACGGCCAGCGGCTTCATGCCTGTGTCCGCAAGCAGGAGCCGGCCCGGGTGATCGACCGACTGCTGGTGGCGGGCCTCATCGAGGCCCGCAGCTGCGAGCGATTTGCCCTGCTCCGGGACCATGTCGCCGACGGTGAACTGCGGGAATTCTACGGGAGCCTGTTCGAGTCGGAGGCCCGGCATCACGCCACGTATGTCCGCTTGGCCTGCGATGTGGCGCCCGAGGAGGCGGTCCGGGAACGCCTGCACGAGTTGTCAGCAGAGGAAGCTGCGATCATTGCCCAGGGTGATCCGTTCGCCCGCATGCACAGCTGACCGGGATTCGCTTCGGGATACGCTCTGGGATCAGAACGCCACCACCTGCGACAGACAACGGCTCACCCCACGGCTCACGTGCCATGACCACATCCACCACATCCACCGCGCCAGGCCCGCCTGCTGCCCGCCCACTACCGATCAACGAACTGATCGCCATCGGCGCCCTCGTGGCTCTGGCCGCCTGGGGACTCATCACCTGGTCGGGCCGCGGTGGGCAACCGATCCCGCTTGGGCCGTTGGATCCCGTCCGCTGGTTTCCGGGCCGCGGCCTCACCCTGGCCGATCTGCCGCTCGTGGTGATGCTCGTGCTGGGGGGCGTGCCGCTGGTATGGGACCTGCTCGCCAAGCTCTGGGCCGGTACGTTTGGCTCTGACCTCTTGGCCGGCCTGTCGATCATCACGAGCATTCTCTTGGGCGAATACCTCGCCGGTGTGCTGGTCGTGCTGATGCTCTCGGGCGGTGAGGCCCTTGAATCGCGGGCTGTCAGCAGGGCCGGCGACGTGCTCAATGCGCTGGCCCGCCGCATGCCGACGCTTGCCCATCGCAAGACGGCCGCCGGCCTGGCCGACATCAGGCTCGTCGAGGTGACCGTCGGCGACCTGATCATGGTCCTGCCGCACGAGATCTGTCCTGTGGACGGAACGGTGGTGTCGGGCCGCGGATCGATGGACGAGAGCTATCTCACGGGCGAGCCCTACCGGATGGCGAAGGCCCCGGGATCGACCGTGCTCTCCGGCGCGATCAACGGGCAGGCCGCGCTCGAAGTCCGCACCGACCACGTGGCTGGTGACAGCCGCTATGCCAAGATCATGGATGTGCTCCGCTCGAGCGAGGAGAAGCGGCCGCAGCTTCGTCGGATGGCCGACAAACTCGGCGCGTTCTATACGCCGCTGGCAGTGGCGATTGCCGCCGCCGCCTGGTGGTTCAGCGGCAGCGCCACCCGGTTTCTCGCCGTACTCGTCGTCGCCACCCCCTGCCCGCTCCTGATTGCGATCCCGGTGGCGATCATCGGCGCCGTGTCGCTGGCCGCCAAACGCGGCATCGTGATCCGCGACCCGGCCATTCTCGAACGTCTCGACACCTGCCGCACGGCGATCTTCGACAAGACGGGCACGCTCACCTATGGCGAGCCCAGCCTCACCGACGTCGTGCTCGTGGGCGGTCTGTCCCAGCCTGAGGTGCTGGCTCTGGCTGCGAGCCTCGAGACCTACTCCAAGCATCCGCTCTCCGCGGCCGTGGTGCAGGCCGCGACGGAGCAGTCGGTCCGGCTGCTGGACGTCGAGGCGCTCGCCGAGAAGCCCGGGCTCGGACTGGTCGGACAGGTGAAACAGCTCAACGGCGGCATGGTCGTGCACGAGGTGGCGATCACCAGCCGCCAGAAGCTGCCGAACGTCGATGCCGCCGGTGTCGCGAAGCTACCGGCCGTCACCGGCGGCCTCGAATGCGTGGTGGTCGTGGACGGCAAGACCGAGGCCCTGCTCCGCTTTCGCGACTCGCCGCGGGCCGATGGCCGGCCGTTCGTCAGCCACTTGAAACCGGCCCACGGGCTCTCCAGAGTGATGCTCGTTTCGGGTGACCGCGAGAGCGAGGTCCGCTGGCTGGCTGATCTGGTCGGCATCACCGAGGTGCATGCAGGCATCCAGCCCGAGGGCAAGCTCAGGATCGTGGAGCAGGCGACGGCTGAGGCGCCGACGCTCTTCGTCGGTGACGGCATCAACGATGCGCCGGCGCTGGCTGCCGCGACGGTCGGCATCGCCATGGGCGCGGCGAGCGACGTCACCAGCGAGGCGGCTGGCGCCGTGGTGATGGACACGGCTCTCGAACGCATCGACGAACTGCTCCATATCGGCCGCCGACTCCGGTCGATCGCGCTGCAAAGCGCCGTGGGCGGAATGGCTGCCAGCCTGATCGGCATGGGCCTGGCTGCAGCCGGGTTTCTATCGCCGGCACTTGGCGCGCTGTTCCAAGAAGCGATCGACGTGGTGGCGGTGCTCAACGCACTCCGCGTGTCATGGAATCCGGGATCGCTCTCGGATTATCACGACCGGGACTGACGCTGGACCACAGCCGTCACCGCCTTCGTGGCCAGTCCGCCGCCGGCCCAGACCGCGGCCCCTGCCAGCGCCCCGGCGATCACGCCACCCGGCCCGGCCGGCAGGCCGGCAAGAGCACATGATGCGGCGGAGGTGGCCAGCCCCGCGGCCTCCCCGGCACGGCGACTGTCAGCGGCAGAGCGTCCGGCATGGTGGGCCGTCCACTCGGCGGCCAGAGCCGCAGCCTCACCCGCGATCGCCGCGGGCACGAGCGTCCTCAGGCCCAGCCGTACCGTGGTGCCCAGCGCCGTCCGAACGGCAATCCGCTCTGCAGCACCGGCCGCAGCGGTCGACAGCAGCCCCCGGGCCGACACTGCTGCCATCACCCGTGCCGCCGCACCGCTGATCCGCTCGAGCACAATGTCCACCTGACGGCTGGACCGCTCGCCCGTCGCGCACCAGGTGGCGAAGTGCTCGCAATTGTCGACGACCGGGCAGTATCCCTCCCGCCCGACGTGGGCCAGCGCCCGCGCCACGATCTCTCCGGGCGAATACGTGGGGGACGGTTCCGTCGTGACGAGCACCGTGCCCCCCCCGGCAAACTCTGCCAGGCTTGTCCGTTCCACCCGGCCGCCTGCCAGCGGTCGTCGGAAGTCGTCGGGCCGCGCGTGCACGACCGTGCCGTCACCGACATCGATGCCGTGGTGCATGTACACCACGTTCGAGCCGGACAGCCGTCGTTCCACCCGCACGCGATCGCCACTGGCCATCCGTCAGTTCTCCTTCGGCGTATGCCTGGGCAAGAGCCCCACGGCACTCACCGGCCATACCTAAGAGTGTACGCAGTTACGTTGGTGTCGGTTCACAGGCCCGGCTGAAGGGGGCGGGGATCGCGACGCCGCTCACAGTGTGAGAATTGCATGCGGCTCCGGTGGTTCCTTGTGTCGGCCCCCAGGACGCCGTAGGTTCAACTCCCACGATTTCCCCGGGAACTGTCGCAGAAAGTGGTAGCCATGGAAATATTGGAAGTCTTCAACACGCTCGGAACCGGGCAGCTCTTTCTGCTCCTCATCGCCCTGGCGATCGCGTTCGGTTTCGAGGTCATCAACGGCTTTCACGACACGGCCAATGCCGTGGCCACGGTGATCTACACCAAGTCGATGAAGCCGACCCCCGCCGTCATCTGGTCGGGGATCTGGAACTTCATCGGCGTGCATGCCGGTGGCATCGGCGTGGCCTTCAGCATCGTGCACCTGCTGCCGGTCGACCTGCTTGTCAATATTAAGACAGGCCGTGGTCTGGCGATGGTCTTGTCGCTCTTGGGTGCCGCCATCATCTGGAACTTTGCCACCTGGTACCGCGGCCTACCCGCCTCGAGTTCCCATTCGCTCATCGGCTCGATCATGGGCGTGGGGATGATGAACGC